>NZ_JARJFB010000114.1:0-6055 GCF_034554655.1 Candidatus Megaera venefica | reverse complement strand
AAAAAATGAATGTGCGGTGATTTATTTTTGAAATTCTTGAAATTATATCAAAAATTTAGAGTTTTGACGGAGAGACTAATTAATAGAAGATTTTGGCACCAATCTTTATCTAACATGCTCTTTTTTTAATAATATTTATTTTATTGACAATACATCACTTTATATATAAGTTACATTAAAATATTTTAATTATTAGGTAAAAATATATGAAATCGACAATTACATTTAATGCTGGAACCAATACTACAGTTCAAAATATAAACTTAGGTAATAATAATCTAGATATAGTATTTCAGCCTGGAGCATCTTTGACTGTGGGTGATCGTACTATACAAAATAATACTCCCAACAACATTATATTTAATTTTCCTATACTAACTAGCTGTAAACCAATTGGCTACAATACATTATTTAATAATAATAATGATGATAATAATCATGATGGATGCGCTCCATTAATAGGACATTATGAGGAACCTCAGCTTATAGAAATTTGCTAATTATCATTATTTGGTTAGGACTTAAATCCCGCCCGAGGAACAGAACTTGAGCAACTTAACAAGTTATCCAGGGCTGACCCATAACTGTCTGAAGTTAACATTACCCGCCATCTACGTCTTGACAGTCATCCCAGACTTGACCCCGGATCTTCTTCTGTTGACTGTCATGCCTAGGTCAAGCCTCAGGCATGACAGTAGTGTATTACCTAAGAAGGCGTAACCGCACCTACGTTGTTGCGCACGGCCGCGCTAAATTAACTATCCTAATCTCAATTAAGTTACTATATATGTATAGTTTATAATGAAGATAACTTTAACCCCTTACAACGACTCATACATTGTTTTAAATATCTACCAGTATGGCTGTCCTGGCAAGCAGCGACCACTTCAGGTATACCTTCGACAACGATCGCCCCACCTTTATCACCGCCCTCTGGGCCAATATCAATGATGTAATCCGCCGTCTTAATTACTTCCATATTGTGCTCAATAACAACCACTGTGTTACCTTTATCAACTAATTTATGCAGAACCATAAGTAGTTTTTTGATATCGTCAACATGTAACCCTGTTGTAGGTTCATCAAGAATATAAAGAGTCTTACCAGTTGAGCGTTTTGAAAGCTCTTTAGCTAACTTTACTCTCTGAGCCTCTCCTCCAGATAATGTTGTTGCAGATTGGCCAATTTTAATGTAACCAAGCCCTACCTCTTTAAGAGTAGCAAGTTTTTCAAATATTGCCGGTACTTTTTTGAAGAATTCAGTGGCATCTTCAACTGTCATATCAAGCACATCTGCAATATTTTTGCCGTTATATTTTACTTCTAAAGTTTCACGATTGTAACGCTTACTATTACAAACATCACAATTTATATAAACATCGGGCAAGAAATGCATCTCTATCTTAACTAACCCATCACCTTGACACGCTTCACAACGACCACCTTTGACATTAAAGGAAAAGCGGCCAACTTTATATCCCCTAATTTTTGATTCTGGTAGCTCTGTAAACCAATCACGAATTGGCGTAAATGCTCCAGTATAGGTAGCTGGGTTTGACCTAGGTGTTCTACCAATAGGAGATTGATTAATATCAATAACTTTATCTATATGTTCAAGGCCAGTAATCGACTTATATTCTCCGGGATAAATCTTAGAAGTTGGTTCAAGGTACTTAAGGGCCGCTTTGTAAAATGTATGGATCACTAGGCTTGACTTCCCACTACCAGAAACACCGGTTATTGCAGTAAATGTCCCAAGCTTAATAGTCATGGTCAAATTTTGTAGGTTATTTACATCCGCACCAGTCAAAACTATTTGTTTTCCTTCGTGACCTTCCCTGATTTTATCAGGTATTGAAATATATTTTCTACCACTCAAATACTGCCCCGTAATGCTATCAGGAGATTTCATTATTTCCTCAGGCGTACCTTGAGCAATAATTCTTCCTCCATGAATTCCAGCACCAGGACCCACATCAATGATATGCTCTGACTCAAGCATTGTTTCATCATCGTGCTCAACGACAATAACAGTATTACCAAGGTCTCTTAGACTCTTAAGCGTGGCAATAAGGCGAGCATTGTCGCGCTGATGCAACCCTATAGACGGTTCGTCAAGAACATATAAAACTCCACTCAATCCACACCCAATCTGTGAAGCAAGTCTTATCCTTTGACTCTCTCCGCCGGAAAGCGTACCTGATTCTCTAGATAAACTTAAATAATCAAGTCCCACGTTATTAAGAAATTTTAGTCTTTCTTGAATCTCTTTAACTACCCGAGTAGCAATTTGTCTTTGCTTTGCATTTAATTTTGAATCAATATTTGAAAACCAATCCTGTGCTTCGTGAATCGTTTTAGATGCAACTTGCCCAATATTAAGATTATCTATTTTTACACATAACGATTCCTGCTTAAGCCTATAACCATTACAGACAGAGCAATTATGTTTTGACATGAACCGATGTAATTCCTCTCGCATCCAGGATGCATCTATCTTTTTATATTTTTCTTCTAGGCTTGGTATAATACCAGCAAAAATTTGATCAATAGTCTCACTTTTTCTGTCATCATTATACTCAAAACTTATAATCTCATCACCTGAACCATAAAATAAGACTTTTTTCACTTTGTCAGAAAGCTGCGAAAATGGAGCTGAGAGCTTAAAATTATAGTGCTTCGCAAGCGATTCAAGTGTATCTATAAAAAACTTTGAAGAGGACTTACTCCAAGGAACAATTGCTCCATCTTTAATGCTAATATTATCATTAGGCACAATAAGTTGTTCATCAAAAAAAGATTCTTTACCTATCCCTTCACAAGCAGTACAAGCACCGAACGGACTATTAAAAGAAAAAATCCGCGGCTCAATCTCTTCTAGCTGAAAACCAGATTCTGGACAGGAATATTTTTCCGACAGAATAATGCGTTCTCCCTCGCGGTATTGTGTATTATGTTTTTCTGGTAGGGAAGAAATTTCAATATATGTAATACCCTCACCAAGTGCCAAAGAAGCTTCAAGACTTTCAGCGACCCTATTTCCAAGTGAATCAGAAATTACCAGTCTATCGATGACAACTTCTATTGTATGTTTTTTATTTTTATCGATTTTAGGTAATTCATCTAAATTACAAAGCTCTCCATTAAGATACACTCTCTGGTAACCATGCTTAAACAAATTAGCTATTTCTCTTCTAAACTCACCTTTTTGCCCACGCACCATAGGAGAAAGAATATATAATTTCGTTCCTTCTGGCAGACTAGTTACTATATCCACCATTTCCGAAACGGACTGACTTTTTATTGGCAAACCAGTAGCTGGTGAATATGGAATTCCAATTCTTGCATACAATAATCTCAAGTAATCATAAATCTCAGTGATCGTTCCAACTGTTGACCTAGGGTTTTTAGATGTAGTTTTTTGATCAATAGCAATAGATGGAGAAAGACCAGATATAGATTCTACATTTGGTTTATTTTGCAGGTGCAAAAACTGTCTGGCATACGACGATAGGCTTTCGACATAACGCCTTTGACCTTCTGCATATATGGTATCAAAAGCAAGAGATGACTTGCCCGAACCACTAAGCCCCGTTATAACAACAAATTTGTTTCTAGGTATATCAACATTAATATCCTTGAGATTGTGCTCCTTTGCACCCCGTACTTTGATATATTCTTGCATAAGCCTCTTGACTCAAAATCAGGTTGGTTAGTATTATAGGCAGCAAGAACATGTTATTGCAATAGCAATTTGCATTATATTTTTGTTTGACGGCAAAATATTATGTGATATAGATTGTATTATTTAAATAATTTTTTGATGGTTTTGTAATGGCAGGCAGTCTAAACAAAGTAACCCTAATTGGCAATTTAGGTAAAGATCCAGAGATTAGAACCACAAGTGATGGTAGAGAGCTGGCAAATTTCAGTATTGCTACTAGTGAAAGCTGGAAAGATAAGGTTACTGGCGAAAAAAAAGATAAAACTGAATGGCATAGGATTGTAGTCTTTAACGAAGGACTAGTTCGCGTTATAAAAAGCTATGTAAAAAAAGGAAGTAAACTCTACATTGAAGGTCAACTACAAACCAGGAAATGGACAGATAACGATAATCAAGAACGCTATACTACAGAAATAGTGCTTCAAAACTATAATTCCAGCTTAATATTACTTGATTCAAAAGGTGAAGGTTCAGGAGAGAGCTACGGTACCAACGGATCTAAACAAAACCCTACCAATTTTGACAATAGTGATTTAGATGATGAAATACCTTTCTAATATTAGACTTCTTTTTCTGCTGCTCTTAGCGGCTGTTTTCTTATCAGGATGCAAAACTGTTACATATGGCCATGAGCCTGGTTCTATAGGAGATATGTATGGTTTTAAAAAAGTGCTAGTAAAAGGTGGAGATTTTTGGATAACCACTTATCAAAAAGTTGCTAATAAGCATGATCCGTTTGTGTTCTATATTGAAGGCGACGGGGCTGCTTTTAATGGTAAGTTTAAGATCTCAAGAAATCCTACTCCTAGAAGGCAGATGTTTATAAATCTTGCTGCAATGGACGAAAGGCCGAATGTTGTTTATATAGCACGACCATGTCAATACACTCCAATGCATATGAACCCTAAATGTTCAAATCATCAATATTGGACAAATAAGAGAATGTCCGATGATTCTGTTCATGCTATAAATGATGTAATTAACAGCATAAACAACAAACAAAAATTTAGCTTGGTTGGATATTCTGGTGGTGGCGGTATAGCCGTACTTGTAGCTGCACGAAATTACATGGTTGGAGACATCATTACACTGGCCGGTAACCTTGATCATAAGGCATTTACAACTCATCATAATGTTACGCCTATGATTGGATCGCTAAATCCAATTGACTATGCCACTCAAGTAAGGCATATACCTCAACTCCATATCTCGGGAGGAAAGGATCCTATTATACCTCCATTTATTGCAGATAAATTTGTTCAAAAAGCTTCTTCTTCTTGCGTTAAGCAGCAAATATTTGAAGACGTTTCGCATAAAGATGGATGGAAAAAAATCTGGGAATATATATATACCAAACCAATCAAATGTTATGATTAAAATTATAGGTACATTTTATGCCAGAATTACAAACGAATCGAAAATTTAAATATTACGATATAATTGCAATTGCCTTTATTACTTGCCTTATAACAGCTAATTTAGGAGCCACTAAACTTTGGCAATTTGGGTCACTTACTTTACCTGGTGGCATTCTCGTTTTCCCGATGTTATATGTGTTGAATGATATATTAACTGAGGTATATGGTTTTACGGCCAGTAGAAAAGTTATTTGGCTTGCCTTATTTAGCAATCTTTTCTTAACTCTAGTTTTGTATGTTGTTGTTTATTTACCACCTTCTGAGCATTGGAATAACAATGAAGCTTTTATACAAATTTTTTCTTTAACACCCAGGATATTTGTTGCCTCTCTAGTTAGTTATTTTATTGGCGAGCTACTTAATGCATCAATCATTTCTACTTTAAAAATAATGCTTGAGGGTCGTAATTTTGCTCTACGCGCAATATTAAGCACGTGTGTTGGTGCTTTTATAGAAACAGCTATTTTTGCAAGCATAGCCTTCGGGTTAAAACTTCCAGTTAGTCATCTTTTATCAATGATTTTTACCCTTACTGCACTCAAAGTTTTATATGAACTAGCCGTGCTACCAATAACAGTTAAAGTTACCTGTTATTTAAAGAAAGTTGAAAATATGGATTCATATGAAAAGCCTTCTTGGCATGGAGTCATGGGCTGGTCAAAATAATAAAAGCATTGCTTAAATGCTCTAAAAAGCATCAATTATTAGCGTTTGAGCAATTTATAATATGTTACAAGCAACTTTGATAAACCTCTAAAGATATCTTGAACTTGATAAGGAACACAAAGCCCCTAAAGTTCAGGATCTATTTTTGCGCGATTTCTTATATTTTATTTAGTCTCTCCGTCAAAACTCTAAATTTTTGATATAATTTCAAGAATTTCAAAAATAAATCACCGCACATTCATTTTTT
>NZ_JARJFB010000113.1:0-6125 GCF_034554655.1 Candidatus Megaera venefica | reverse complement strand
GGTTGGCCTGCTCCTGTTGCATTGGTGTTTGTTAACGCTTTAAACCCAATTCCTAATCCAAATGAAGTTTTGGTTGCCGATGGTCTTTTTGGGCCTGGACCGGATAACTTGATGAATAGAATAAACGCCCATCCACACCTTCGCGGCCTTGTTTTGGCAGGAAATACAGGAGGTAACCTGACTATTGAGTCAAAAGCTGCTGGGACTGGTGGTAATACTATTACTGTTGCATCGAACTTAGCCGCCGCGACGGTAGATATAAATGGGCAAGGAGCCAATGGCGTTAACGGAGCTACGGCGTTAAATGCTGGAAATGGAGTCGCTGGAACAAATAAAGTTGAAGCTTCACAAGTCTTTGGCTATACTATGAAGCCAAGAAATCAGCAAGTTCTTCAAGACTTAAGTGAATTACAAACTGAGCTTGTTACTATTGCAGCAGATAGCTCTTTGCCAAATACAGTTGCGACATTATCCGGCCTTGCGACTATTGTTACTGGTTTGTTGTCTGATTCTGTTAATGAAGCGAAAATTGAATCAGATGTTGCAAAAATTGTCCTAGAGAGGACTGATGCTCAAGTGAAAAAAGATTCTGGTATTAGCAAAGAACAAGAGTACTTAAGAGTTCTAGACTTAGCACGACTTATGTCGACTTTGTCTCATTTACTTAGTATGTTGCAAAACACATTGGTAAAAGCTGAAGATATTATGTTTTCAAGATAAATAATTTTAAGAGATAAATATTATGCCAACTATAGGAAGTAACCTTACATCAGCCCTTGATATATTAAATTCCGCTTCTGGAAAACGTAGAGATATAGGTGATCTGTCTAATAAAGTTCAAGATTCATTGGCTAATGTTACAACTGGACAAAAATTTGGTTCGCGCGCCGAGCTGGATGCTACTGGATTATCAGGAAGATTTGATAATGCTCAGGCTATGATTTTAAAAGCTGAGGCGAATAAGACAACGGTATACGTGTCAGACGGTAAGCTTAAATCGCAACAACAGGCTCTTATTGACATTAATAAGGCGATGGTTAGATTTGAGCAAGAACGAGCACAAAATTCTGCAGCAGCTGGAACCGATGTTCAGAAAGCAGACAAAGCCTTGGGTGAAATTGAGCGAATTATGCGGAGTAAAAACCAATCAGGCGAGTATATATTTGGTGGTAATGATCCGTTTACTGATCCATTATCAGTCATCGATCCAGTTACAGGTAACAGAGTTGCGATTAATCTAAAAACTCAAAGTAATGTCGTAGGTGGTAGTGTATTAGTAAATAATTATAGTGATGCTGCTCCAGATGTAACGGTGGTAACTGTCTCTTCCGCTCATGAGGTAAAACAAGGCTTTCTCTATCCTGGAATGGATTCTATGGTTAAAACTATAGGATACCTAAATATGGTTAAAACTGGAGTTGTTGCTGGTGTACCGGCAGTTACCCTTGCAGATATTGGTGCTGCCCAAGACGTTCAAAGACTTGCGCGCGGGGAGACACAAGTTCTTGTTAATCTTGAAATAGAAAAAGTTGAGGCAGCAAGAAGTATTAACTTGTCAGATATTAATTCGGCCTCAGCAATCCTGAAAGAGTTTAAAGGAGATTTGGTAGAGTTGACTGGTAGAGCTAAGACATTGCTCGAAAGCTTTGTGGCTTCGATTTCTATTGCTAATGCCGGAGATAAGGCTTTTGACGCGCTGCTTCAAAATAGTAGGATTTAAGCAAGGCGTATAAAGAAGGTTCTCGTAATAAGTCGAATATAAGATCATTCGCAGGATCTCTAGAAGCAAAAGAAGATCCCGGGTCAAGCCCGGGATGACAAAATAAACTGTCATCTCCTGAAATTAAACCGGTATGAAAAGGCTTAATCAAGTTCTAAACATAAAATCAAAAAATTATCTAAAAATTGTCAAATTATTGACAGATGCTGGAGCCCAAGTAAGGCTCGTTGGTGGAGTTGTTAGAGATACTTTGCTTGGATGGCCAACAAAAGATATAGATATGGCAACTGATTTTAAGCCATTGCAAGTTATTAGTGTCTTAGAAGCTCGTGGAGTAAAAGTCATACCTACTGGTATAAAATTTGGCACAGTTTCAGCTCTCATCAATAAAGAAGTTTTTGAAATTACTACTTTAAGAAAGGATTTGTCCTGTGATGGTAGGCATGCCGATGTCGAGTATAGTAATGATTTTAGAGAAGATGCCCAGCGTCGGGATTTTACGATTAATTCGCTCAGTTACTGCCCTATAAAACATGAAATATATGATTATTTTGGTGGTGTTGATGATCTCAATAATCGCAGAGTTATATTTATTGGTACTGCGGATGAAAGGATTCAGGAAGATTACTTGCGAATACTTCGGTTTTTTAGGTTCTCTTGTAAATATGCTAATAAGATAGATGAAGAAGGGTTAGCAGCCTGCGTCAGATTTAAAGATACGTTGAAGTTGCTTTCTGGTGAACGAATAAAGCATGAAATGGATACTATGTTGTCTCTTGAGCGGAGCCCATATATTTTAGCAACAATGTATGATTCAGAGATTATGCAGGTTATTCTCCCTGTTACTAGATATGATCAAGTGATGCACATAAAAGCTATAAATATAGCGAAGGATTTTAACATATCCCTTGATTTAGGTGCTGTATATGCAATTTTGTTTAGTGCGTCGTTATACTTCTCCCACAACTCTACTTCCGCGGACGATTGTATCGTTCCAGTGCTCAGATTTTCACGTATGCCAAGTGGTGTGCTGCGATCTTCTGCCTCGTATACTCCTAGCTCTCGCCTAGCAGAAGAGGGCTCTGCAAAAGATCTATTGAAAAAATTATTAGAGTTAAAATTTTCTAGAGCTGAAGCGTTATTAGTAATAAAACTATTGCAGTTAAAGAAATCCTTAGATAAAGGGTCTGCCGAGACATTATTAAAAGTAATTTGGCTTGAAGAGAAATCGTTTTTGAGCTATTTTGTCCTTGCTTCTGTGTGGCTTGAAGATAACAAAATAGTTTATGATTTACTGGCTAACCTAAAGAATAAAGATGTTCCTAAATTTCCGGTTGATGGAAATGATCTTATAAAATTGGGTTATAGAGGAGAGACTCTTGGTAAACTAATAAAGAGCTTGAAGTATAAATGGATTCAAAGTGACTTTGCTTTGAATAAAGAAGAAATAATTAATTTGGTAAAAAATTGTGAAATATAGATTGGTGTTAGTGTTATTTATTTTGATGAGTAGCTTGTCAGCAAATGCAAAGCCCAAAATAGTAACCAGTATTACGCCGATTGCAAGTTTGGTTGCTATGCTCACTGAGGATGAAGCTGATGTGATTGCGATTAACACTTCATCTGGTTGTCCGCATCATTATCAGATGAAACCGTCTGATAAGGAAAAGATTTTTGATGCGAAAATGTTGATTTATATAGATGATAATTTTGAAAGTTTTGCTGGAAAATTAGCTGAAAAATTCAAAGGTAAAGTTATAAAAATTAGTGATTTTGGATCCATAAATTTTCAAGATGACAAGGATGCAATAAACTGGCATTTTTGGCTTGATCTTGATAATGTTTTAGCTCTCCACGAAGAGCTCGCAGAAGTTATTATAAAAGAAGTACCTGAACTCAAATTAATAGTCGAGTCAAACAGAAATAAAGCTAGAGCTAAAATTAAGTCGCTAATACAACTTAAGGACCATGAATTATCGTCGATTAAAGATATGGTTGTGGTAAGTGACAGCTTCGAGCATTTTTTTAATGGCATTGATGCTGGGGTTGTTAAATTATATCAAAAAGAGCATTCAAGTTTGAAGGATTATAGTGATATTGAGTCTATCCTAAACAATCAAACCAATCAATGTGTGGTGGTTGATTCAAATCAAGATGATAGTGTGTACAAGAAATTTAACAAAAGAATTGTTAAAATAGATTCTGAAAATTGGATAAGCGAAGATGAAAATGGGTCGAAGGTGGATTTATTTTGTAAAAAATACTTAGAAATGATCGAGTTATTAAAACAATGTGTAGACAAAAGTTAAGTGACCCTCTTGCAGATGTAACATAATCTCAATATCTAATATTATGTGGGTCAAAAGGGTAAAGTATGTTGCCAACATGAAAAAATAGTTGAATTATTGATTGAGCAAAAACCTTCTTAAATAAAGAATTATTGCGAGAGGCTTCTTCTTTTAGACAACTAATTTTATAAAGTAGATAACAAAAATGCTGACCTCCTTATATCTTATATGTGCAATTTTTCTTGTATTTCTAAATGGTTTTTTTGTAGCAGCGGAATTTGCTATGGTACGGTTGCGTACTACAAAAATAGAGATTCTACAAACAACTAAAGGATTTAGTGGAATTATCCTTGCTAAAATTCATAAAGATATAGATTCCTATCTCTCGGCTTGTCAACTTGGCATCACTTTAGCTTCCTTAGGATTAGGATGGGTAGGAGAGCCAGCTTTTGCACATTTGGCAAAACCCATATTAGAGTTAGTGGGCATTGTATCAGAGACTCTCATAGAAATTATTTCATATATAGTTGCGTTTTCTATCATATCTTTTCTTCACATTGTAGTGGGCGAATTGATGCCAAAGACCATGGCTATTCGTCAAGCAGAGAAAATTTCCCTATTAACGGCTATACCTTTGTATGGTTTTTACTGGATTCTGTTTCCTGTAATCTATTGTCTTAATAGCTGTGCCTTCATGTTATTAAAAATGTTCAGATTAGATAGTGTGAATGAGGATGAAAATGCCTACTCTGTAGAAGAATTGAAAATAATTTTAACAAGTAGTCATTTACATGGAGGGATAGAACAAGACGAGGCCAGAATCCTTACTAAAGCTTTAGAGTTTACAAAACTATTGATTAGTGACGTAATGCAACCAATTGAGAGTCTTGTAGCTCTAAATAATAAACATTCTATAAAAAATAACTTAGCCTTAATTGCTGATCGTCATTATAGCCGTTACCCTGTTTACCAAGAAAGTATAGAAAATATTTTGGGTATTATCCATGCGAAAGATTGTTTTGCTGCTTTAGCACACGGTTCAGAAATTATTAACTTTGATGGTTTGTTGCGCCCAGCACTAAAAATTAATACTAGTGAAGAAGCATTAGATCTTTTGCCAAGATTCCAAAATGGAATGACTCATTTAGCTCTTGTGTATCAAGATGAACAGTTAGTTGGTTTTGTAACCTTGGATAATTTACTTCAGGCATTGACTGGTAAAATAAAAGATGAATTCCATCGTGTTAAAAACCCGGGTTTGATATAAGAAACGATGGCGATTCTGGTTGATAGCCTATTCTCATGGCAGAAATGCGCTTATACAACATAAAATCCATCCTGAATCAAGTTCAAAATGATTTTCTTGGTATAAATGGATCGACCGTGCGTAGCTCACAATGTCACGCTTGCGACAGATGGACGATAATAAGATAAATATTAGATTTAGTCATGTCCGGCAAGAAATACAGTCATACCGGACTTGATCCGGTATCTCGGGCAGCAGAAAGAAGATCTTGAAATAAATTCAGGATGACGGTCTGTACGGGTCTGTCCATCTAAGTGTGTAAATTCCTTATAGGTTATATAATCAATTAATATAACTAAGAGGAATAAAATATGACTAAAAACACTATCAATAATAAGAATAATGAAGCTATATCCGCAGCGATAGATTTACTGGTAAGTAAAGAAGTAGATCTATCGAATGTTTTAAGCAAAGGCGGGTTATTGAAACAACTAACAAAACGTCTTGTGGAAAAAGCTTTACAGGCAGAGATGAATAATCATCTAGGTTATGACAGATACGATCGTATTATCACTTCTAATAACGCCCGTAACGGTGTATCTCAAAAGAATCTAATCACTGATAATGGCCTTATTACAATAGACGTTCCAAGGGATAGAGATGCTGAGTTTGAACCTGCAATCATTCCCAAAAGAAAAACAAGAATTGAAGGTTTAGATCAAAAAATTCTATCCTTATACGCCAAAGGAATGAGTCTATCAGATATTAAACTTCAGATTCAGGAACTATACGGGGCTGACATTAGCGAAAGCCTTGTTAGTAGAATTACTGATGATGTCATGGACGATGTTAAAGCTTGGCAAGGCAGGCC
>NZ_JARJFB010000112.1:0-6167 GCF_034554655.1 Candidatus Megaera venefica | reverse complement strand
CTTCAGACACATCAAGATCTTGCTGCAAATATTCATAACCACAAAAATATTGCCAATAAATATTTTCCTTTAGCTCTTCCTCCGTAAACGAATCAGAACCGTTGTACATAGCTTGAAGCATTGATAGTGCTAGCATTACTCTATGATCTTTCTTATTTCTACCAAATTGCTTGATTTCAATGTTAGGCAATGCTCTGGCTTCAAGTTCAGACCAATTTACTAAATCCCTTAGTTTATATAACTTGTTTTTAGGATTTAGTTTTGTAGATAATTTCTCTTCAAATAACCTTTCTTGTTTTTGGAGAAAAGTAATATTTTCTATAGGCATAATTTTAAAATCCGTAAGCTTTATGCGGTAATTATACCATTTTCTTATGGATTTTGTAAGCTGTTTATGACATGAAACCCCTTGTTAATTCAGGCGGGGAGAGTTTTGACGGAGGGACTTTGTAGTAATTTTTAAAATAAATGTATCAGCTATAACTAAGTAAATAAGAAAATGCTGAATCAAGTTCACCATGACAGCGTTGCGTTTTACGCAGTCATCCCGTGCTTGATCGTGGATCTCAGGAAACTTAATTTACTATAACTATAAGCCCAATACATCTTTCATTGAGTATAGTCCTGGCTTTTGATCAACTAACCACTTTGCCGCCAGTAGAGCACCCTCTGCAAAAGCATCTCTTGAAAGAGCACGACAACTAATTGAGACAACCTCGTGCTGTCCAGCAAAAATAACCTCACAATCACCAAATATTCCACCACCTCTGATAGAAGAAAAACTCATTTCATTATATTCACGAGCTCCCCTAGCAGACCGATCAAATACTGCATTTTTTTCAAAATCAATTTCCTTAGCCTCGGCAATTTTTTTACCAATCATAAGTGCAGTCCCTGATGGAGCATCTTTCTTAAACCGGTGATGAGCTTCTATAATTTCTACATCATAATGATTTAAAATCGTCGCCGACCTTGCTGATAAATCAGCAATTAGATTTGCTCCTAAACTAGTATTAGCTGCATGAAGAACAGCCACCTTTTTTGCAAGAGAATCAAGGAGCTCTATATGCTTTGAAGTAAGCCCAGTAGTACCTACTAACAACCTAGTACCATTTCTAGCTACCGACTCAGTGAGCAACTCCATACTATTTGGGCTGGAAAAATCAACCATTACATCGCACACACTACAAGCATTGTCCATTTGTTCTTTTGTGCATATACGACCAACTTTAGATACCAATTCATAACTGTCTGGTTCATTATCTATCAGCGCTTCAACAGCCTTCCCCATCTTACCAAAAGCGCCATTCAGTCCAATTTTTATAACTTTCATTTCATTTCTCTATATGATTTTGCAAAATATAAAAGTGGCGCTTTGCTCTCATCAACATTTATTCGTACTACTTCACCTATAAAAACAAAATGATCTCCGCACTCAAATTCCTTGAATTTTTTGCACTCAATAAGGCTTGTTACACCAGATATTAGAGGTGTTTGTAATTCCGCACTTAGTTTATAGTCAACATTCACAAATTTATTAGACAAGCTATGGGAAAATTGCTTGGCGATTTCCTGTTGATCACTTGCGAGTATATTCACTGCAAAATGTTTAGAACCAACGAAAGCTTTAAAGCTACCAGCTTCTTTATTTAGACAAAATGACACTAGCGGCGGGGCAAGCGATACGGAAACAAAAGAATTAGCAGTAAATCCCCATAGTATATCATTAAAAGAAGTGGTGATAACACATACTCCTGTTGGAAATTTACCTACCGCTTTCTTAAAATCCTCAATCTGCACCAACTAGGCCCCATTTTTTGGTCAAAGCGGTAATAGTACCATTGCTTTTAAGAGATTTAATAGTATGATCGATATTTTTTTTCTCAGGCGATCCTTTTGGTAAAGCTATTGCAAAAGAAGAGCCATACTGCCCTAGACGAAAACTAGATAATTTAGGATTTTTTTCAGCAAATTTTTCAGCTTGAGATTCTTCAAGAATTACAGCATCAACACGTCCATTTTTTAATTCCTCAACAAGCATTAAATTACTAGCTAAAGCTTTTGTTCTAAAAGAATGAGTCATTGATATATCATGAGCTATTAAAGACCAAATTGTTCCCAATTGCGCTCCAACCATTTTTTCCTTTAAGTCAGCAGATTCTTTATAACCATCAGCTCTTCGAAAGAGTATAGCAATTCTTGCTTCGGCATATGGTATAGAAAAATCCACTCTGGCAGTACGTTCTGGGGTTATCGACATCCCAGCTATCACCATATCAACATTTTTAGTTGCAAGTGCAGCTAGAAGACCGTGGAATTCCATATTCTTAAATTCAATATTTTTCCCTAAATGCTGACCAATCGCCGTCATCAAATCAATATCAAATCCTTCAATTTCACCATCTTTCATATGCTCATAAGGAGGATTATCTGGACTTGTAGCAACGATCCATGTGTCCTTATCAGATTTTTCAGAACATGCACTGATAAAAATTGATAAAGTAACAACCATTAAAAATTTATTTATACTCATTTTTTCCTTACACTTTGGCTTTTAAACATAAAACGTTAGTTTTTATTAATATTTACGAATCACTTCCAGAAGGTGATTATAATCTACGGGTAAACCCTTTTCAAACTCTATTCTAATTCCACTCACAGGATGTATAAAGCTGATGTAGAAAGAATGCAGCGCTTGATGATTCATCTTTTTCAGTTCTTCCTTAAGATAATCTGGACTACCTTGTATTTTTCTTGAATTATTACCATAAGTTTGATCGCCAACAATTGAGTGCCCACCGTGACTTAAATGCACTCGTATTTGATGAGTCCTGCCAGTTTCTAGTTTGCACTCAACGAGGCTGAACAAACCATTATGCAATACTTCGATTGTTTTATAGTGGGTTATAGCTACCTTCCCACCACTCTTTACAGTAGTCATTTTTTTACGATCTAGCTTACTTCTGCCCATTGGAAGATTTATTATACCTTCCACAGGCTTTACTACTCCCCAAACCAAAGCTCTGTATTGCCGGATCAACTCTCCACTCTCAATTTGTCCAGCTAGATGAGCATGAGCTCTATTATTTTTGGCTACAACCATTAAGCCAGAAGTAGTTTTATCTAATCGATGAACAATTCCTGGTCTAATTTCACCCCCAATATCTGACAATGAGTTACTATGATATAATAAAGCGTTCACAAGGGTTTCTTTATGATCTCCAGCACCCGGATGAACGGTCATCGTAGAACTTTTATTCACTACAATGAGATCTTGATCCTCATAAACTATATCAAGCGGAATATTTGCTGGCAATATACCGGCCTGAACCTCTTCCTCCAGAACTAATTCTATGGTATCGTTTTCTCTGACTTTTGCCGATATATTCGAAATAATTTGACCATTGAGTATTAGTTTCTCATTTTTTATTGCTTTTTGAATCTGGCTACGCGATGATTCCTTGCATAAATCAGTTAAAGCTTTATCTAACCTTTGTTTATCTAAATAATCTGGTATTATGTATACGTATTTGGGCATTAAAATTAACTAATATATGAAAAATTTACGACAAAAACTTGGTCATCTTAATTGGTTGAATTCGATTGGAGTAGAATATTACTGTTCTACCCAAAAAGATAGCAAAAATTCTCTTATTTACGCCCTAAATAAAAATGAAAATAATATACTGCCAACAATAAAACCGACGATAATCAAAACCACAGAAATGACAACACCACAAAAAACCTTATCAAGTCCTAATATGAACTCAGCTGAACTACAAGCTAGACAGCTCGCAGATAAAGCAACTACTCTTGCCGAGCTTAAACAATACGTAGAGAATTTTGAAGGTTGTGAATTAAAACAATTTGCTAGCAACACCGTATTCGCAGACGGTAATCCAAATGCAAAAATCTTACTTATAGGAGAAGCGCCTGGGTCAACAGAAGATGAACAAGGGATTCCATTCTGCGGCGAAAGTGGTAAATTATTAGATAACATGCTTAGCACTATTGGAATTTGGCGTGAACAAAATGCATATATCACCAACACTGTCTTTTGGAGACCACCCGCAAATCGTAGGCCAACCAATGAGGAGATTAATATATGCAAACCTTTTGTTGAAAAGCATATCGCCCTAATTAAACCAAAAATTATAATTTTGGTTGGTAATACAGCGGCTATTTCTTTGCTTGGCAAAAATGAAGGCATTACACAAATTAGACTCCACAACTATTCTTACATAAACCAGTATTTAAGCAAGCCAGTAGTTACTACCGCTCTATTCCACCCTGCTTATCTATTGCGCCAACCTATGCAGAAAAAAGCTACTTGGTTTGATTTATTAAAAATAAAAAAAATGTTATAGTTCTTTAAGTTCTTCCCGGGCTTGATCCAGTATCAAGCAAAGATTATATAACCCTGCCTAACTACTAGCCCTTTTGAGTTACAGTACTAATTCAAAATTAGCACGTTAATCTTTTGTTAAATAACTTTTTGTACAATTAAATTTGGAATTATTAAGACAGCCTAAGTTTATGATTAAAATAGTTTAAGTTCTTATTTATCTTTTTAAAAGATCCACATGAAAATTCAAATTCCAGAGACCGAAGAAGATACTGCTAGAGAAAAATTAGAACTTGAATTATTAGATTTAATAGAACAAGTTTCCGAAGCAAAACAGGCTAATTTTTTATTAAAGGATCAGTTACAAGCAAAAGGCTTATCAGGCACACTCAAAAAACTACACTCTCCAACAGACTATGATTTATCTCCCGTATCTCAAGAAATTCTAGAGATGTTTAAAATGCAGGCAGCACGGACAATGCTTATGCTACAAAAAGAAGATTTTGGACAAAATTCACCACAAACAGAGGACGATTATTACGGTGACGATAATTATAGCGACGAAGAAGTAGTTGATAATAATGCTTGTGTTATTATGCTCCAATCGGATAATTTAGTAGAAATAGCTTTAGAAGTTCTACAACCGATAGAACCCCAGGTACTCGATACTCAAATCACTGGATATAATTCTTCTAATTATCCTAGGAACTGCTGTACATTAGAAACTACTCGCTGTGTAATTTTATGATTACACAGATAACTGATAATTTTTGTTAAAAAACTTGCGGTAAAATTAAATTAGGAGGTGATATGAAAAGTAAATCTTTAAATAAAGCTGGGAATTTTATAATGCTAAGCGGAAAAATTGATAAAGACTATACAGTTCCACCAGGCGTAAAAATTACATTTGCTGAGGGCTCAACCTTCGAAGGGACAATCCTAAATGGTGGTATAACCTTTCGCAATACTACAAATGTAGTAAAAAAATTTGTATTAAATACAACGGGACAAATACAGTTAGATCTAGTATCAACTGAATTAGTAAATGAAGAAAGACCAGAAAAATTATCTGCACTTAAAATTCCTTTATATAGCCAGTCATCTGCACTTGGAGATGATAGCGCATCAGAACTAGGTCTACCAAAGGAAATTTTTACTTGCCCGCGACCTTTAGCGCCCACTGTTGAAAAAGAATTATGGTCTAGTTCACCACCAGATAGCCCTGTATCTGTAACATTAACTCCCCCTATACCAACTTTTCACGGAGAACTCTCGCCTGAAAATCTATTATCTTCAAGGCCTCCCAGCATACACGATGAGTCAAATGAAGCTATACTCTCTGGAGAAAATGCTGAAGCACCATCATGCTGCTGCCATGTATTGTAAGTATTATGTATCTCCTGTTCCTGCTGGGCAAAAACGAGGAACATGCAGAGTGACTAATGTGTATCCCGAAAGGTGACTTGAGCTAAGTTAAAATAAATGTCTTTATCGTTTTATTTGCACCTCAAGTCTCCTTCTAATTATGTCAACCCCTTGACTTTAATCGATATTAATCAATAAGAATATTTTATTGCAATTTTATACAATTTAAGTATAATAAACCTATAAGTAATTGGGAATATATGAAGCCAGAGGAAAGGGGCCCCGTGCACAACATAACGCCTAACGGATCAACAGCACTTACAATCCATCCAATCCCTAGGGAGTCTCTCCGTCAAAACTCTAAATTTTTGATATAATTTCAAGAATTTCAAAAATAAATCACCGCACATTCATTTTTTGAGCTATTTTTTTGCCAAGAAGGTAAAATTTTGGTGTT
>NZ_JARJFB010000111.1:0-6216 GCF_034554655.1 Candidatus Megaera venefica | reverse complement strand
CTTCAGACACGTCAAGATCTTGCTGCAACTAATCATAACCACAAAAATATTGCCACTAAATATTTTCCTTTAGCTCTTCCTCCGTAAACGAATCAGAACCGTTGTACATAGCTTGAAGCATTGATAGTGCTAGCATTACTCTATGATCTTTCTTATTTCTACCAAATTGCTTGATTTCAATGTTAGGCAATGCTCTGGCTTCAAGTTCAGACCAATTTACTAAATCCCTTAGTTTATATAACTTGTTTTTAGGATTTAGTTTTGTAGATAATTTCTCTTCAAATAACCTTTCTTGTTTTTGGAGAAAAGTAATATTTTCTATAGGCATAATTTTAAAATCCGTAAGCTTTATGCGGTAATTATACCATTTTCTTATGGATTTTGTAAGCTGTTTATGACATGAAACCCCTTGTTAATTCAGGCGGGGAGAGTTTTGACGGAGGGACTAGATATCTTTAAAGATATCTTCAAGCTTAATGCTAGAAACTAAAACTTAAGAAAAAGCCATATTGAAGGAATTTTTCAGCACATCTTTTTTCCGTTTGGAGCTTTTGGAGCCACTGTAACCAAGCAGATACTACCATTCTTATCAGAAAAACCAACTAGTAAAAATTGCGACAAGAACCCGGCAATGTTTTTTTCACCTAAATTTACGCATCCAACAATCGGCATACCAACTAAAGATTCAAGCGTATAATGAGCAGTGACTTGAGCCGAGGTTTGCAGAACCCCAATTTCATCACCAAAATCAGCCCATATTTTAAAAGCCGGTTTTTTAGCACGCAAGAATTCTTCTGCTTTCACAATGGTACCAGAACGTAAATCAACACGCTCAAATTCCTCATATGTTATCACTTTCATTTTGTGTTACCTTAAGTTGCCTATAAAAATAGCCCCGATAATATTATCAGAGCTATTTTGATTGTAAAGTATGGTTCACCATGCAGATTTTATAGCTTAAAAAGTCTGTGTAGAATTAGCATCGCCAACAATTGGAACATGATGACCCTCAGTAACACTCTCATCATCACTGAAATTCTCATTGCTAGTACTAGACAACGATAAATTAGCTAATAATAAATGCGCTGTAGACAAATCATCTTCCTCTGCTTTTTCTTGATTTTGGGGAACTTGACTACTGCTAGTAACTACAACCTTATGGTGATCATCACTTAAATTCTCATTGCTAGTACTAGATAATGATAAAGTCCCTGTATGCAGACCATCCGCCGCAGCCTTTTCTTGATTTTGGAGAACAAGTTGTAGCATTTTAGGAATATAATCTGGATAAACTGGGTGCGGTAAGTTTTGATGGTCAAGAGCTAATTTAATATTGCTAGGACTAATAGTTAATCCATGCTCAATTAATATCTTTAACAATTCAATATTGACTCCATTCACACATTTTAGCATATTTTCTAGCACTACATTCATGCCTTTTAACTTTACTGCTTGATCATCAGTGGTTTTTAAAATTAAATTAATCAAACTCATTCCTTCAGAATTTGGCCTATGTGCCAACTGAATTAGAGAGCTGAATTCGTTGAATTGTAATTTAGCTTTATGCTCAAGTATTAATTTTTGAGCAAACCCACTAAACTTCTCTTCTGGAGTGAAGATTGCTCTACCCAATAAAGTTTGACCAAGTTGACTTGGTAAATTAATATCCTTTACTTTGCCTAAAGCTAGATTAAACGATGGAGAATCACATTTATGCATATTATGTAATAGACCATCAACCATTTGTTGCTGCGAAACAGAATCAACGCTCAGTATCGATTCTAATATATTGATCATATCACTGGCAATAGCTTGTGAAATAGGAGTTATTTGAACATTCTTAGGAGCTACATTAGCCCCTATTTGCATCAATCCGAGAGCCAGCTTATCATCACCAACACTAAGTGCTGCACTTAATGGAGAATAAGCAAGATTAGTATTTTCTGGATTTATATGCGCTCTCATATCAAGTAATTTGTATGTCATAGGAGTATTCTTTGCCAAAATTGCTGAGATTAGCGGTGTAGTAGTACTACAAGGATGATTAATGTCAGCACCATACTGCTTTACTAATTTATTGAATATATCATCTCTACCTTCCGCAACGGCCGAAGACAACGGACTGGACCTTAGGTTTTCAGCTTTAGGATTAACATTTGCACCTTTAGCAATCATTTTATCAATAATATATTCTGCGTCCGGCCTCATTCTAACAAGCTGGGATATCGCTCTATTTAATGGAACATCAGGATAATCTTTATTTACGATAATATTTAGATTAGCCCCTGCATCAATTAGCATATCAACAGTTTCAACATCAGCCGCACTCATAGAAATTAGCAAAGGATTGTTATCACCGTTTTGATTGTATGAATCAACATCCACTCCCTTTGAGATAATTTTTCTTATAAGATTATGATATTGCTCATTAATTCTTGGACCAAATGAAAAACCTTGCCCAACCATAATGCTTAATATGGTATCGCCCTCGGGAGTTTTAACTTTAACATCTGCTCCTTTATCTAGCAAAAAATTTAAAATATCCATATTCCAAGCGCCAGCCGCCGCCATTAGTGGAGTAAAACCCCCATACTCTTCACTCGGGCCGTTAATTTCAGCCCCTTCAGACAAAGCTCTCTTTACATTTTCTATTTTATTAGAATAAATTGCTTCAAATAATTCTTTAGTTTTTGACATACATTCTACCTATAATTAATTTGTACTATTTTGTATACATTACATAAACATAACAACTAATATTTGCTTTTATTTAGTATAGTTATAATAATAAAAAAAATTAAATCATAAGTCAATATTTAGTAATTTAAATAACTTATAATTTAAGCATTTCCTTCAATGATTATATATTGTCAGATTCCTAAAAATTAAGGCATTGACGAATAACTAACAAAAATTTATTTGACTAAACAACTTGAGTAATGTATAAGTTATTATTATGACTTATCAAATTGAATTTAGCCTTATCCAGTCACGAATGTACCTCTAATCAACGAGGTACCGTTAAGCACGTCATCGATACACTCGTTTTCTCACTTAATTAATTTGTTTTATTAACTGAAAAAAGATGTATTCCTATGGCTGTATTTATTAATTTTATTCCTATCTTACTATTTGTACTAATATTCTTTGGTTCAGGGGTGTATTACTCGCTCCAAGGAGTTGAGAATGCCTTTTATCAAATACCTCCAACTTCTGCAATACTGCCATCAATAATAATCGCTTGGCTTATGAATAAAAGCGATACAAACGGGACAATGAATAACTTCCTCAGCGGAGCAAGGCATCCTGATATCATCACCATGTGCATTATATTCTTGCTTGCTGGAGCTTTAAGTAGTGTTACAAAATCTATAGGAAGCGTTGAATCCACGGTCAATTTTACTCTGGCTGTTACTCCTGAAAATCTTTTATTAATTGGAGTATTCATAACTAGTGCTTTGATTTCTACTGCAATTGGTAGTGCACTTGGCACAATTGCAGCACTTGCCAGCCTGGTAGCTGAGCTAAGCTTGCAAGGCGCATTTGCTGTTGAAATTGGAGCGGCTACTTTGGTTGGCGGCGCAATGTTTGGTGATAACATGTCTGTCATATCAGATACTACTATTGCCGCAGTTTCTTCCCAACATGCTAATTTGAAAGAAAAACTAAAGCTAAACATAAAAATTGCATTAGTCGCTTCTTTTGTGACAATCTGCGTTTTGTTATTTGCTGATAACTCAGAAATTGACCTTGTAGACCGAGATTACTCATTTTTACTGATTACACCTTACATAGTACTGCTGTTCTTGGCAACTCTAGGTATAAACGTATTTGCAGTTATGACAATAGCCTTATGCTTTTCTGGTCTAGTTGGTATAATTTTTGGCACCTACACCCTCCTTGCTTTTGCTCAAGATATTGCAACTGGATTTCGCGATATGAATGAAATCATGTTACTTTCAATTCTCACTGGAGGACTTTCAGGTATCTCAAACCATAATTCGCAGCAACTCGCAGAAAAAATTTCTAACTTTCTGCCCAAAAATGCTGGCAAGAAGTCTGCCGAACTTGTAATTGCCGCACTAGCTTCTCTTTTTGATATTTTGCTAGCCAACAATACCATTGCAATTATTTTCTCAGGGTCCATAGCAAAAGAACTTGCAAAAAAATATGGAATTAAACCTCACGAAAGTGCGGCTTGGCTTGATATTTTTTCCTGCGTATTACAAGGAATCATACCATATGGCGCGCAAATCCTTCTTGTATGCGCAGTAGCACAAGTATCGCCGCTAGATGTAATAGGTAAAGTATATTATTGCTATATATTAGCATTTGTAACACTTGCATATATTATGTTTCGCAGGCATTAATTCCAACATAGTTTCCGGCACAAAAGCATAAAATGTTTTTGTGTTGTTGGTTTCTTCAAAACCTAATCCTTATCCAATTGAAAATTTTTACCCGCTGTAATTTTAACTGGGTTTTTGCTCTACAAATTAAAGATTTATATGTTATTTACAAAAATATTAAATTATGTTATCTTTATCAAAAAATAATAAAAAGATTTGGAAGGAATGAAAGAAACCATTTTCTATTTTCATGGAGTTAATACAAATAGCCTACTGGCACGTGATTCACTACCAACAATTTTTAATAGCACTATATTAAATCAATATGTGAATACGATAAATGTTGGTGACCCAGAAAATGGTTTTACTTATCAGGATATTGCTAACTGTTTTAGATCAAATGAAGGTTTAGGATCTTATAATATATTCTTATCAATGCACGGCAGTCTAGGCACAACGGAGAAACCTACTCCGTATTCCCTGAGCATGAATATATTGGGCTTTTCTAAAATTGAAGAAGAAATTAGAAAAGAAAATGCAGGTAACGAAAGTACCTCTATAGAAGAAAAAATTAAAATGGCTAAACATTTTTATTCTAAGGATAAGGTAAAACCTGAGGTAAGTGCGGTTGCTGAGGATTTTTTCAAAAATTTAAAAGAACTCTCTGGTAATAAACCGTTAAATATTTTTACAAATTCTTGTTTTGGTGCAAATATACATAAATATGTTGATATTTTGCCAATAGGTTCAAAAGTAATTTCTTGCTCTGATGAAGACAAAAGTACTCTTGTTAGCGATGGGCTCACAAGCCATATTGCAGAAGTCTATGGTATCTTATTCGGCCAAGGTCAAGGAGGCTACTTAATAGAAAAATTGATGTTAGCATATTGCTTTACTCAAAAATTTCATTATAACACTCCTATATTCAGTAAAGTTACAGAAAATGGAGTTGTAAAAACTGCCCTTGATAACCTACTTGAAGGCGCTCTAAAAGCTTCTGATAACATTGCAATATCTCACTCGCTGACTAACTTACTCAAGGTAAAAGGAGTAACGGTAGATGAAGCTAACAAGTTAATAGTTGCCCTGAAAACGGGAAAAACCTGCAAGGATTTTAAATATACTAATCGTATTGATCCTTATGAACTTATCAAGAGCGTTGATAATAATACTTTAGATTCATATATTAAGCAATTTGCTCAATATTTTAAGCTCGAATCAATTGATTTAAATTTATTGAAGCAGTTTGTACTTAATACAAAGGAATATTTTGAATTAGCGCGAGGACTCTTTAATATTGATCAAGTTACACACTCTTCTGAAGTCCTTAAACATGCTAATAAACCTGTAACTGATGCAAAAGACTTAATCGAGTTGTACCAAAAATCTGTACAAAAAATAGAATCTACACTTGTCGATAAGTTTAGTATACTTGCAAGATCGTCGAATGTATGCGAAACATTTAAGGATTTATTTACAAAAACTTTAGAAGATTACTACGCTTCCATTACGACTGCTAATGAACGCTTTAAAAAGGATATGAAGGAAATTACCAATAATTCTACTATTGCTGATACTTATATTACTGAATTTACTGGAAAACAATTAGCTAACGAAACAAAAACTCGTGAGACAATCCTTCTCGTTGCAAAATTATTACTATCTCATCAAGTAGCTTCGGATAGGGAGAATCTGGTTGATATTGATAAAAAAATAGTTACACCAATAGACGATTTTGTTGCTAATTTAACTGAGGAACATGAAGTATATATCCTACAATTAGAGTACCTAGTCTCTCCGTCAAAACTCTAAATTTTTGATATAATTTCAAGAATTTCAAAAATAAATCACCGCACATTCATTTTTT
>NZ_JARJFB010000110.1:0-6283 GCF_034554655.1 Candidatus Megaera venefica | reverse complement strand
AAAAAATGAATGTGCGGTGATTTATTTTTGAAATTCTTGAAATTATATCAAAAATTTAGAGTTTTGACGGAGAGACTATTGAATATGAGGGTGGACATGAAATCGATAGCGGTTCTCTCAAGAAAGTTCTAGAGTCAATCCTTATTCTTCCGAGTAGCTGACAATATAGCAACTGGATTTCGCCCACAACCATAACCATAACAAAATGGAAGCTTCGACTTAGGACTCTTCTCTTGATACATTTTGTATAGATTCTTTTGAAAATAACCAGCCCACTCCTTTCCATAAGGTCCGACATAATTGCCAAATAGATGAATCTTAAAATCTTTATCGAGATCTTTTAATGGTATGCCTGTATCATCCTGAACTATTACATTAGCATTTGTTATTACAAAGCTCCTTAATTTAGAAAAAATATTTTGGTGAAATGCATATGAACTGGCTTTCAGCATGCACGTATCAAATAGATTGTTATCCTCTATGAATTTGATTAAATCATCACTCAAGCCCTGATTTGTCAAATTTGTTTGAACATAAAAAAGCTTCTTTTTCAATTTTAGATATGTAAAGGTTATTTCAAGCGCTTTACCAAAGGAATGCTCTAAATATTTTATATCCTCAACCTCTCCACCCATTAAAGTAATTTGCGCAAGAAACAAGGGAAGAACACCTTGTTTACTATGAATTAAACGACTCATATCTGAGGTAATAAAAAAGCTGCGACGAAAAAGAGAGTCAAGTTGATTATTTAAATTGTTAGGAATTTCCAAATTAGAGTCTACGCTGCCCACCGGCTCTAAACCAATTAAAAGATAACTCTGTGCTTGTGGAAATAACATTAAAGGATAGCTAATATCTGGTCCACCAAACGGATAAAACACTGCTTTAGTTTCTTCGGTTAATGATTTTAGCTCTTGATCGACAAATTTTTCTAACCTAGGAAATGTAGTTGTTTTGAATTTATTAAATCTTGGATGTTGATAGTTTTTAAAATCATCATACTGAGGTGTAGCCGCAGTAAAAAAGCTATAAGTAACAATTAATAGTATTAATATAAATTTCATTAATCGCATACAATCTTAAATTATGGGTAATAGTCTATTATTTATCACCCCTTTGTAAACTTTAGAATATTTTTTGTAAAGTAATATATTAAGTTAAGTGACAAATCCGAAATCTATTGGATGTATCTAATAAAAATCATGAGGTTAATTTTTTGAGTAAATGAGAATAACTATACAAAATGCATCATCTCTTACTAAATTTAAGACAATAGTAATCTTTCTGTAAACGTTACTTAAAAATAATGTTAGAATAAAAATATAGTTTTTCAATTCAAGGTACCGACTATGAACAATTTTATACCAGATACGAATTCTCTTTATGGACTCATAGAGTCTGCTCGACATAGTTTATCTCCTTCTAGGTTTGGTCTAATGATGACTCATAAATGGCTTGAACAACCAAACAACCCTTTTAGTAAAACGCATTTAGCCTCCCTGATGAAAGCTGGCCTAGATATGACAGAACGAATGACTAGGATATATAAAAAGCCATCATTTGGAATTACTAAGTGTATGGTAGATGGAAAAGAACAGAAAATTCATAAACGCACTCTATGTAAGGACGTATTTTGTCATTTACAACATTTTGAAAAACCAGAATATAAAGGGTATCAACCAAAACTTTTAATAGTAGCCCCTATGTCTGGTCATCACGCCACACTATTGCGAGGAACAGTTCAGGATACGTTACCATTTTTCGACGTATATATAACCGATTGGGTTGATGCCAACCAGGTACCAATTACAGATGGAAGCTTCGATTTGGACTCATTTATTGATTATGTAATCAATTACACAAGATTTCTTGGTCCTAATGTGCACGTTCTTGCAGTTTGCCAGCCTACGGTGCCAGTACTAGCAGCTACTGCGCTCATGTCACAAAATAATGACATCCACGTACCAAAATCAATGATTCTTATTGGCGGGCCTATTGACGCAAGGAAAAACCAGACAAAACCTGGAGATTTTGCTATGGACAAAAGCTTAGTATGGTTCGATCAAACACTAATAACCAATGTACCTTCTAACTATCCTGGCTACAGAAGAAGAGTATATCCCGGCTTCTTGCAGTTAGCTGGGTTCATGGCAATGAATTTGCAAAGACATCTAACTTCTCATTATGATTTATTCAAAGACCTTGTCGGTGGAAATGAAGAGCAAGTTGATAAGCAAAAGAAATTTTATGATGAATATTTATCTGTAATGGATTTACCGGCAGAATTTTACTTACAAACCATAAAAGAAGTATTTCATGACTTCTCTCTTGCTAAGGATAAGTTTGTTTCTAGAGGTAGAAAGGTTCATTTAGACTCAATTACCAAATCTGCTTTAATGGGTATAGAAGGAGAAAATGATGACATCGCAGCTGTTGGTCAAACTAAAGCAGCACTGAGTTTATGTAAAAATATTCCCGATAGTAAGAAAAAATATCACTTACAAAAAGGAGTTGGTCACTATGGGGCTTTTAGTGGAAGTAAGTTCCGGCAAGAGATAGTTCCATCCATAAAAGATTTTGTTTACGCAAATGATCAAAAAGTGTAGTATGTGCTTTTCAATTTGTAATAATCTCTAAATAAGTTATGGAAATAGCAGAAAACGTCGATCAGGTCGTGACGCAAGCAAGTACCGCCGACCTGTCAATAATCTCACTGGTAATGTCATCAGATTTAATTGGTAAATCTGTTGTATTAATTCTCCTTTTTTCTTCAATCTGGAGTTGGGCAATAATTATAAATAAATTAAAATTATTTTCTACGACAAAGCAAAAGATAAAGCAATTTGAGAGTTTGTTTTGGTCAGGACAAGTCTTAGATGACCTTTTTGAAAGGGTAAAAAGATCTGTCGACAATCCTTTATCAGCTGTTTTTGTTAGCGCAATGACGGAATGTAAAAAAAGTAATAGCAAAGATCCTCAAAAAAATGATTTCATTAGGATTGGTCACAAAGAAAGAGTATCTGGCTCGATGTATCTCTCTCGAAATAGAGAGCTTGAACAACTTGAAACTAAGCTTGGATTTTTAGCTACAGTTGGCTCTTCAGCCCCATTTATAGGACTATTTGGAACGGTGTGGGGTATTATGCACAGTTTTCAATCTATCGCGGCCTCTAAAAATACTACTCTCGCCGTGGTAGCACCAGGTATCGCTGAAGCTTTGCTTGCAACTGCTATTGGCCTTTTTGTAGCTATACCAGCCACAATTTTCTATAATTATTTATGTTCTGAAATAGATAGCATTAATAATAAACTTGATGACTTTATTGGTGAGCTAAACTCCCTAATTTCAAGAGCAATTGACGAAGAGAAAATGTAGCTATGGGAGCATCTATTCAAGGGCGCAACGCCGGTAGAAAGCGTCGCAAATTAATGAACGAAATTAACGTTACTCCAATGGTTGACGTGATGCTTGTTCTTCTGATTATCTTCATGATTACCTCTCCAATGCTCGTTGCCGGCATCGAGGTAGATCTACCACAAACTGAATCTACACCAATCTCAGGAAGCTTCAAGCCGTTGGTCATAAGCATAGATAAAAACGAAGAATTATATCTCTTTGAAACCATAATTAGCAAAGATACTCTGATAGATAAACTTAAAGAAATCACCAAAGAAAATAAAGATACAAGAATTTTTGTCAAAGGTGATAAGAGTATATCCTATGGAGTAATTGTTGAAACAATGTCTCGCATACAAAGTGCTGGGTTTACCAAAGTTGCTCTCATTTCGGACATAAAACATAAATAAATGAAAGAACAAGAAGATAAGAAATTTCAAAGAGCTATTATTGTCTCGGCGATCTTGCACTTAGTTTTACTAGGAGTGTTTTTTCTCGGCTTCCCTTCGGTGTTTGAAAAACTGCCTGAAGAACAAGATGTTATGACATTTGAAATTCTTCCTATTAGCGAACTATCAAACGTTAAAAATGAAAATATTGTCGCTAAAAAAGCGATTGAACCTGAAAAATCAAAAGAAGTAAAAAAGTCAGCTACTGCAAAAAAACAGGACCATACTCCAGTTGAACCTAAGCCAGAAGAGAAAAAAGAAGCAGTGAAGGAAGAAGAAAAACCTAAAGATGCTGAAAAAATACCAGAAAAAGAACCCCTAAAAAAAGAAGAAAAGAAGAAAGAGCCAGAAAAAAAAGTAGAACCAAAAATAGAGCCTAAAAAGGAGCCTAAGAAAGAAACCCCTAAACCTAAGGCTAAACCAAAAATAGCTCCGAAAGAAGATGATAGCATTGATTCTATTCTAAAGAACTTAGAAGAAGAATCTGTAGGAACGGACTCAAAAGTACTTAAAAAAAGTAATGCTGAACAATTAGAAGGAACAAAGAAAACAAGGGGAATGGAATATAACGAAGATTCCCCTCTTTCTATTACAGAAAAGTCTCTTGTTAAAAGTCAAATCGAGAAAAATTGGCGTCCACCAGTTGGAAATCAAAACCTTAAGGATGTACGTGTAATGTTGCACATGACTTTAGAAACGGACGGCACTATAAGTAACGTAACCGTTATAAAAATTATTTGCCCACCAAATTCAGATGCAACGTGCAAACTTACAGCAGAAAGCGCTGTTCGTGCTGTAAGACAAGCAAGTCCAATTGAAAATTTGCCAGTTGATAGATATGATGTTTGGAAAGAATTTAACTTGCTTTTTGACCCAAGCTTCATGGATCAGTAAATTAATTAATTATTTATTTTAAATTATATGAAAAGATTATTTTTGGCTATTTTCCTGTGTATATTCCCGTTATTTTCGTTAGCAGATAACACAATTAATGTAACACGAGGAACCGTTGACCCAATACCTATAGCTATTAATAGCTTTAGGGGTGTGGATCCAGCAGATACAAAAATCGCGCAAGATGTTATCGCCGTTATCTCTAATGATTTAAAAGGTTCTGGAATATTCAGACCTATTTCCTCAGCAGCATTTATAGAATCAAAAATAGGAACCAGTCACACGCCTTTATTTGCAGCCTGGCAACAAATAAATGCTAATTTATTATTAAATGGAGAAGTAACTAAAACCGCTTCTGGTAAGCTTCAAGTTAAATTCATTCTATGGGATGCTATTTTAGAAAAACAACTTGTCAGTGAATCTTTTGAGTTATCAGAAAAACTATGGCGCAGAGTCGCTCATAAAATAGCCGATAGTGTTTACAGCAAAATCACAGGTTATGATGGTTATTTTAATACCAGAATTGTTTATGTTTCTGAAAGTGGGCCATACTTAAAACGAGTAAAACGCCTTGCACTAATGGATCAAGATGGCGCTAACCACCAATATTTGACTAATGGTTCTGATTTGGTTCTTACCCCTAGATTCTCACCAGATGGCAAAAAAATACTATATTTATCTTATAAAAACAGAATACCACAGGTGCACATGCTTGACTTGCGCTCTGGTAAAAGCCAGCTGTTAGGTCATTTCCCAGGAATGTCCTTCGCCCCTCGTTTTTCTCCTGATGGCGATTATGCAATTATGTCTATAGCAAAAAACGGCGCTACTAATATTTATGAAATGAATCTTAGGAATAAGAAAGTATCTCAAATAACTGAAGGCGGCGCAAGTATTAACACCTCTCCAAGTTATTCTCCAGACGGTAAAAATATTGTTTTTCAATCAGACAGACATGGAGCAAGGCAATTATTTGTTATGGGCAGAAACGGTTCTAATATCCAGAAAATTAGTTTTGGGGGCGGTTCTTACGCTGAGCCTAATTGGTCTAGTCGTAACTTCATTGCATTTACGAAAGTAAGTAGAAGTAGCGGCTTTACTATTGGGGTTATGAAACCAGATTTTGTTGATGGACAAAGCAATGAACGCTTAATTGCTAGTGGTTTCCTTGTTGAAGCATCTTCATGGGCGCCTAACGGTAGAGTGTTAGTATTTACCAAAGGGTCCCGTAATAAAGGAAAAAGCTCTAACGGCCTTAATAGAATTTACACTATTGACTTCACTGGTTATAATGAGCGCATAATACCTACTCCTAGTGATGCTTCAGATCCAGACTGGTCACATGTTATAGATTAGGTTTTATGCTGAAATTATGCAGTTAATACTGTGTACCTCGAACATTCATACCTAACTTGATGGGCGCTTACTCGTCTCTCCGTCAAAACTCTAAATTTTTGATATAATTTCAAGAATTTCAAAAATAAATCACCGCACATTCATTTTTTGAGCTATTTTTTTGCCAAGAAGGTAAAATTTTGGTGTT
>NZ_JARJFB010000109.1:0-6449 GCF_034554655.1 Candidatus Megaera venefica | reverse complement strand
CATATATAGAGAATGGTAATAACAGAACGCCTTATTTTACTATTTTAAAAAATAGAAATTGTGATTTTGAACATTTAGAGGACCTAATGTGGGGTCATACTTCAGGGGTAATGTTTAGAAATGTAATTTTTAAACACGGAGTACCAAAAATTTTATATCAGCAGATCAAGACAAAAAATGAACAATGTTTTGAAGGTGACTCTTTTAGGAATATTATTCATTTAAAAGAAGGTAAGGCTCATTGTATAAATACTATTGAAAGTGTATATAGGATTACAGGAGATGGTATTTGGACAAGCTACAGCAAATTTCAACAGAATGCTTTGAATGCTAGATTTTTTATAACTATGTTTTTGTATTTTGACAATATCCATCCAGAGTTTTTTCTTACAAAATGCTTAACGTTCTGTAAACACAATCTTGAAGTAATAAAAGATGTGTCAAATCAAAAAGATAATAAGGCAATTTCTACCGATGCTTTATCAGATTTTCATGAAATTTTAGCCCAGTGTCTAAAAGATCAAAGTACATTTTTGCCGGATAGCGGCAAGTTGCATGAAAGGCAAAATATAAGCAATCGGGTATTAGGGAAAATTAAAAGCGTTGTACGTAAGGCTGGTGTCTACACTGTATTAAGAGTTATGAGATTGATGGCAAAGGATGATGATACTTGGAACAAATATTGACTTGCGGCCGGTAGAAATTGATGATGCAGCATTTATTTTATCCCTACGGCTTGATCCAGAATTAAATCAATATCTTTCGCAAGTTGAAAATGATCTAGACAAGCAAAGAGAATGGATAAAAAGCCATAGGTTGTATTCCAAGGATTTTTATTTTATTATACAAAACAAGACACAAAAGCCTGTTGGAACTATAAGAGTTTATGATATTCAGGATAGTGTTTTTTGTTGGGGTAGCTGGATTATAATACCTGAGGCTAGGAAATATGCTAGCTTTGAGTCGGTATTTTTATTATATAGATTTGTATTTTTTGGACTAGGATTGAATAAAACTGATTTTGATGTAAGAAAAAAGAATAAAAAAGCTGTAGATTTCTATCAAAGATTTGGCGCAACTATTTTTGGTGAAACGGATTTGGACTATCTTATGACTTATACAAAAAATACTTTTTTAGAGCGACAGGATGAGTATAAGGTGGTCATCGATAAAATTACTGCAAGCTAATGAATATTAAGTCACCTTTAGTTTCTGTAGCCATACTTACTTACAATAGTAGTAAATTCATTGCTGAAGCCATAAATAGTGCGTTGGAACAAAATTACCCAAATTTTGAAATTGTAATATCAGATGATGCTTCAACGGATAATACTATTGATATTATTTCGGGGTATGCAAAGAACTATCCTGATAAAATCAAGGTGTTAATTAATGAAATAAATGCCGGTCCCGTAAATAACTGGTTTAAATGCATTTGGGCTTGCCAAGGTAAATATATAGTTGCACTTGCAGGAGATGATAGATTTTTACCATCAATAATTGCTAAGCAGGTTGTGCAGCTGGAAAATGATCCAAATAATATAATTTGCTATACGGACGCATCTGTTTTTGACGTTTTTCTGCAAAAAGAACTGTATTGTTTAAGCGACAAAAGGCCACCGCTTTCTGGTGGTATTGAAGTTGCTTTAGCTGATTCTATATATTATTCACCAACATTGATGTTTAGAGCTGAATTTAGGCCAAAGGAAAATATTTTTGCTAAAATAAGATATGGAGCTGACCTAGCTTTTTATAAAGAAATTATGATATTGGCTGGTAATAAAGGCAGAATAAATTATATTCCAGAAGTTTTGTATGTATACCAAAAGCATGGGTCAAATATTACCGAAACAAATTCAGCGTATCGCACTGACCATATTGATGCTCAACAAACATTCCTGTCTCTTCAAAGCTATCAGGATCCAGCAAAACCTCTAAGCGCTCTCTTGCAGTAAGCTTTCCTTTTTCATGCTGAGCAACTATCCGCTTGATTCCTCCACCAAGACGTGCAGCGCTCCTTTTATTTTCAAGTTCCTGCCAATGGAAATCCGTTTAAATTTTTCCGGCCTTTGGTATGGGCGCTGCGATATTATTTAGGCTGAACCAAAAAGTCATCCTGAATCAAGTTCAAGATGGCTCTTACTAAGTTGATGATGACCTTTTGCAAGTTCAGGATGAAGGTGCGTATGTGGTAAGTCTCAGTACAAAATCATACGACTTTATTCGTTATATATAGTTCAGGCTAGGTAAATAACTTTCTTCTATCCTTTCTCAAAAAATTTACTATAATCGCTAATATTAATCTTAAAGATTTATAGTATGAGTAAACAGGCTTTACATCAGCAGGAACTTGAAAATAAAAGGAGCGCTGCACGTCTTGGTGGAGGAATCAAGCGGATAGTTGCTCAGCATGAAAAAGGAAAGCTTACTGCAAGAGAGCGCTTAGAGGTTTTGCTGGATCCTGATAGCTTTGAAGAGACAGGAATGTTTGTTGAGCATCGTTGTGATAACTTTGGGATGAGTGATAAGAAATTCCCTGGTGATGGCGTTGTTACTGGTCATGGAACAATTAATGGTAGATTGGTTTTTGTCTATAGCCAGGATTTTACAGTTCTTGGCGGTTCTCTTGGAGAATATCATGCAAAGAAAATTTGCAACCTGATTGATTCTGCTATTGAAATTGGAGCGCCAGTAATCGGAATAAATGATTCAGGTGGTGCTAGGATACAAGAAGGTGTTGATGCGCTTGGCGGATATGGAGAATTATTTCAAAGAAACGTTAAAGCATCCGGTGTTATTCCTCAGATTACCTTAGTAATGGGGCCGTGTGCTGGTGGAGCGGTATACTCTCCTGCTCTTACCGATTTTATCTTCATGGTAAAAGGATCGTCGTATATGTTTGTAACTGGGCCAGAAGTGGTTAAGACAGTTACGGGCGAAGAAGTTACCCAAGAAAAGCTTGGTGGAGCAAGGGTTCATACTACTAAATCAGGGGTAGCGGATCTAGCTTTCAAAAATGATATAGAAGCACTGCTTGAAACGAGGCGCTTTTTTAATTTTCTACCACTGTCTAATCGTGGCGTCTTACCAATTAGGTCAACAAGAGATCCGGCTGATAGAGTCGATATGTCGCTTAATACTCTGGTTCCAACTATTGCTAATAAGTCCTATGATATGAAGGAATTAATAGCTCGGATTGTTGATGAAGGAGAGTTTTTTGAGTTGCAGCCCGACTACGCCAAAAATATAATAATAGGTTTTGGCTATATGGAAGGCATGCCTGTTGGCTTTATTGCTAATCAGCCGCTTCACTTGGCTGGGTGTCTAGATATTGATGCTTCTCGTAAGGCCGCACGATTTATTAGATTTTGTGACGCCTTTAGTATCCCTCTGGTTACTCTTGTTGATGTTCCTGGGTTTTTGCCTGGCGTTGAGCAGGAATATAATGGCATTATCAAACATGGTGCTAAGCTGCTTTATGCTTACGCTGAAGCTACCGTCCCTAAAATTACTGTTATTACTAGAAAGGCTTATGGCGGTGCATATATTGTGATGAATTCTAAGCATTTACGAGGTGATGTTAATTATGCTTGGGTAAACTCAGAAATTGCAGTTATGGGAGCAGAAGGGGCCGCAGAAATTATTTTCAGAGAAGAATGTAAGGATCCGGTCGCTAAACAGAAAATAATAGAAGAATATAAAGAAAATATAACTTCTCCATTCATTGCTGCTTCTCGTGGATACCTTGACGACATTATCAGGCCACAGAATACTCGTTGGCGCATTTGTAAATCGTTGAATTATTTACGTGCCAAGAAGGTTGAAACGCCTTGGAAGAAGCATGATAATTTACCATTGTAAAGATAGTTTAAAAATTATATGAGCAAACCATTATTTGAAAAAGTATTAGTAGCAAACAGAGGTGAAATCGCCTTGCGCATAATGAGAACTTTGCGTAAAATGGGCATTATATCTGTTGCTATATATTCCGAGGCAGATACAAACTCTAATCATGTGCAATATGCTGATGAAGCATATTTCATAGGTAATTCTCCTGCTACAGAAAGTTACTTATCAATCAAAAATATAGTTAATGCAATTAGGATTAGCGGTGCAACTGCGGTACATCCTGGTTATGGATTTTTAGCTGAAAACTCACAGTTTGCTAATATTTTAAAACGAGAAGGTATAACTTTGATTGGCCCTAGTGCCAAAGTTATCAAGCAAATGGGAGATAAGATTGAAGCAAAGAAAGTTGCTATAGATTCTGGTGTTAGTACTGTCCCTGGTTATATGGGGATAATTCATAACTTGGAGCAAGCGATTGAAATAGCAGAAGGTATAAAATTCCCGATTATTATCAAGGCAGCAGCTGGTGGTGGTGGTCGTGGGATGCGTGTTGTTAATAACGTAAAAGAAATGGAAAAGGCCTATGCTTCAGCTAAGCTTGAGGCTGAAAATTGCTTTAGTGATGGTAGGGTGTTTATTGAAAAGTTGATTAAATCTCCAAGACATATCGAGATCCAACTTTTGGCTGATCAATTTGGTAATGCTGTATGTTTGGGTGAGCGTGAATGTTCAATTCAAAGGTATCATCAAAAAGTAATCGAAGAAGCTCCAAGTTCATTTGTTGATGAAGAAACCAGAAAGAAAATGTATTCAGAAGTTGTGGCTCTAGCTCAGAAAGTGGGGTACTACTCGGCTGGAACTGTTGAATTTATGATGGATCAGGATAAAAATTACTATTTCCTTGAAATGAATACTAGATTGCAAGTTGAGCATCCGGTTACAGAGCTTATTACAGGTATTGACCTTGTTGAGCAGATGATTAGAGTCGCTGCTGGTGAAAAGCTTTCGTTTACTCAAGATGATGTTAAGCTAGATGGTTGGGCAATTGAGTCTAGGATTTGTGCTGAAGATCCTTCTCGTGGTTTTTTGCCTTCAAGTGGAAGGATTTTAGAATATCATGAGCCGCCTAAGAGCGCTAATGTAAGAATCGATAGCGGTATTGGTCCTGGTGGTGAAGTTAGTATGTATTACGATGCTATGATCGCAAAATTATGTACTTATGCTAAAACTAGAGAAGAAGCAATTGAACTAATGAAAAAATCCTTGAGCTCTTTTGTAATTCAAGGTATCTCTCATAATATTAGCTTTCTAGAAGCGCTAATTCATCACCAGAGATTCATGGATGGTGATATTAATACTGGATTTATTGATGAAGAATACCCAGATGGCTTTTCTGGAGCAAAGTTAACATCGGAAATAAATGAGGTCTTCTTATCTACAGCTATTTTTGCTTTTCTCACTGAGCAAAAAAGGGCCTCTTCGTTACAAAATCAAATGTCAGATCAGTCAAATAAAATTGGTACTCGCTGGATTGTATCGATCGATGGTGGGCAATTCCCAATAATGACTAAACAGGTTGATAATGGTTATAACATAAGGCATGGTTTAAACAGAATTACTATTAGCAGTAATTGGAATATAGGCAGCCCACTAATTACAGCAATTATAAATGGCCAAAAGGTAAATATCAAAGTTGAAAGGATAGTGACTGGATATAGGCTGACATATTCTGGGATATCAGTAGAAACCTATGTCAGGTCACCAAGAATGTCCGAACTTGAGTCGTTAATGCTTAAAAGAGATGATATAGAAGGGATGCTGGAGCTACTAGCTCCATTATCTGGGCAAATTGTAGGCATTAGTGTTGCTGTTGGAGATGTAGTGGTTCCTGGTCAAGAGTTGATTGTACTTACGGCAATGAAAATGGAAAACATTATTACAGCTGAACGTTCTGGTAAGATCGCTAAGATTAATATTGTTCCATTAGAAAATGTATCAGGTGGCCAGTTACTCATAGAGTTTGAGTAGGCGTATATTCAGTTTGCGGGGTAATATTATCTGCAGTGAACAGTTACTGTTGCTTTAGCAGAGGAGAATATTACTAGAGATTTTAAGCCACATAGTATCAAGGCTATAGAAGTGGGCTGCTACTAAGTCCCTCCGTCAAAACTCTCCCCGCCTGAATTAACAAGGGGTTTCATGTCATAAACAGCTTACAAAATCCATAAGAAAATGGTATAATTACCGCATAAAGCTTACGGATTTTAAAATTATGCCTATAGAAAATATTACTTTTCTCCAAAAACAAGAAAGGTTATTTGAAGAGAAATTATCTACAAAACTAAATCCTAAAAACAAGTTATATAAACTAAGGGATTTAGTAAATTGGTCTGAACTTGAAGCCAGAGCATTGCCTAACATTGAAATCAAGCAATTTGGTAGAAATAAGAAAGATCATAGAGTAATGCTAGCACTATCAATGCTTCAAGCTATGTACAACGGTTCTGATTCGTTTACGGAGGAAGAGCTAAAGGAAAATATTTATTGGCAATATTTTTGTGGTTATGAATATTTGCAGCAAGATCTTGATGTGTCTGAAG
>NZ_JARJFB010000108.1:0-6554 GCF_034554655.1 Candidatus Megaera venefica | reverse complement strand
CTTCAGACACATCAAGATCTTGCTGCAAATATTCATAACCACAAAAATATTGCCAATAAATATTTTCCTTTAGCTCTTCCTCCGTAAACGAATCAGAACCGTTGTACATAGCTTGAAGCATTGATAGTGCTAGCATTACTCTATGATCTTTCTTATTTCTACCAAATTGCTTGATTTCAATGTTAGGCAATGCTCTGGCTTCAAGTTCAGACCAATTTACTAAATCCCTTAGTTTATATAACTTGTTTTTAGGATTTAGTTTTGTAGATAATTTCTCTTCAAATAACCTTTCTTGTTTTTGGAGAAAAGTAATATTTTCTATAGGCATAATTTTAAAATCCGTAAGCTTTATGCGGTAATTATACCATTTTCTTATGGATTTTGTAAGCTGTTTATGACATGAAACCCCTTGTTAATTCAGGCGGGGAGAGTTTTGACGGAGGGACTTACTCCTGTCTTTTGCTATATGGAGGCCTAAGCAAACCTTAGATTTTTCTGATTTTGTCTTCTAGGCGGCAGAGAACAAGGTTTTTTTTAATCAGATATTGTTTTTGCTCACAGATAATTCTTTTGTAATTCAAGCTTAACTTTTACCAACTCTTAATTTTCTCAATTTTATCTGCTGTTTTTGAGTTTTTATTTTCTAAGGTTCTACCAAACTTTATGTGGTCCAGTGAAAGACCCCTATAGATCAACATAGATTTGGTGATAGTTAATTTTAGAGCAAGGAGGCTGTGCGCCGCAGCTTATATAAATATTCGAGCACAGCCAGAAACTTGCTAAATCGACAGCACCTAATTCAATTCATATACTGAATTGAATCATTATAATATTCCTCAACTAACCCTACTAGATCGGTATGAAGAAAGTCTCCTAAGGTATCAAAAATAAGTTGTGTACAAGCAATCTTAGCTTCATACCCATTAACATCAAACAAAGATGGATTAAATTTTTTAAGATTAGAGACTTCTTCTGGGCTAATAGATGTACTGTTTACTTTAATACATTTAACATTAGGGATATTATGCATTAATTGTAACAGGGAAAATCCATAAAGGCTGTTATTAGATATGTCTAAATAAGCAATAGCGTTTCCATTAAGACATTGCAATATTCCCTGCAAAGCTTTAGCATCTATACTGGTAGAAGCTAGTTTAAGTGTTGCTAAATTAGGGCAATGTTGACCAATACTTTGCATGAATCCTATTGTTCGTTGGTCCATTGGGTAAGTAGTAGTTACGTCTTGCTGGGCCATCTGATGATATGAAGTGTCTGTTCTTACTAACGGAACTCCCGAGAAATCAATTGACGATATGTCTGCTCCTTGGTTTAATAATAAATCTTGCAGAGCATCAAACATATGAACGTTTTGTGTTTGTTCTGGACTTTTTAAAACGATTGCATTGACCCCATCCTCATTATCCACTTGTGCTTTAGAGCTATGTGGTGTGGTTACTAGTTCTTTTAGCTTCTGCTTATGAACAGCTTTTTTCGATACTGGTTTCCCTAAAACGTGGCCGATATCTAAATTCTCAGATAAGTGTTGTAGTTCATATGCTTGTACATTAAATAAGGTAGGATTGCTCTGTGTTAGTGTAGAGATTTCTTCTTGAATAATATATGTATTGTCTGCTTTAATACATTTAACATTAGGGATATTATGCATTAATTGTAACAGCGAAAATCCATAAAGGCTGTTATTAGATATGTCTAAATAAGCAATAGCGTTTCCGTTAAGATATTGAAATATTCCCTGCAAAGCTTTAGCATCTATACTGGTAAAAGCTAGTTTAAGTGTTGCTAAATTAGGGCAATGTCGACCAATACTTTGCATGAATCCTATTGTTCGTTGGTCCATTGGGTAAGTAGTAGTTACGTCTTGCTCGGCCATCTGATGATATGAAGTGTCTGTTCTTACTAACGGAACTCCTGAGAAATCAATCGATGTTATATTGGCTCCTTGGTTTGTTAACAGCTCTTGCACTGCATCAAACATATGAACGTTTTGTGTTTGTTCTGGACTTTTTAAAACAATTGAACTAATACCATCTTCATTATTCAATTGTACTTTTACTTGTGATTTATTTACTTGTGCCTTAGCGTTATGTGGCATGAGTACTAGTTCTTTGTTATTTTGTTTAGACATAATTCTTCAGGTATTAATTAATAAATTTTTTTCTACACTTAAATAAATATAATAAATATTAATTATATTGTCAAGCTTAGAATTAATTTGTTGTTTACTAATTCTTAATTAAATAAACGTAATCTTAATGGCATACCCAAGGAGATCTAAGGGGGTAAAAACCTAGGCCAGAGACACAGACCAAACAAGTTCAGGATTCAGTGTGACTGATTAAGTTTAGTACAGCAATACTACCATAATTTTAATAATTTCCACCAGGCCCCACCTATAAAGATCCAGACTAATAAATATACTATGCTTGTTACTAACCCAATATACCACCAATCCTTAGTTTTCATATATCCAGCACCAAAAAATATCGGCGTACTACTTAAGCCAAAATGTGTTAATCCGGCAGATAAAGTTGATAAAAAACTTAAAATTAATGCCGCAAGTGCCCCTGGAACCCCTGCGTTGACAAATAAAACTAAGAACGTTGGTAATAGTACTGTAATATGAGCTGTACTACTTGCAAAAAAATAATGAATATAAAAATAGAGCAAGGATAGAATAACCAACGAATTTATTGGCGAAGTATCGATAAAAAGAAATTGCAGTTTAGTTCCAATCCAAGTCATCAACCCAAATTTAGATAAGAAGTCTGACAACATGACAAGTGTGGCAAACCAAATAAAAGTGTGCCATGCTCCTTTATCTGCTAAATTATCCTCAAAATTAATCACCCGAGTAACAAACAAAATAGATAGGCCTATTAAAGCTACCGTTGTGGGTTCCAAGCCAAACCTGGGCCCATTAATCCATAACCCTATTAAAACTACAAACACTACCATCATGATAATTTCATGAATTGAAAGTCTCCCCATGGCAGCTAATTTTTCTTTAGCTATTTTAGGCGCAGAATCTGAATATTTAATTGTAGGCGGGTATAGATAATAAACAACTAGAGGCATTACTGCTAGAGAGACAATACCTGGAACAATAGCTGCTATTGCCCAGTCTGTCCAAGATATGGAATAACCAGCATTTTCTGCCAGTTTTACGGCAAGTGGATTGGCTGCCATTGCGGTAATAAATAAAGTGCTAGTAATCACAGTTGATTGTGTACAAACACTCATTATGAAGCCACCATTTTTAGAAGAAACACCTGGATGTTCGTCATCTGAAAATGACTTGCAAATAGATTTAGCAATAGGAAAAATTACCCCGCCACCTCTTGCCGTGGCACTTGGAATTAATGGCGACAAAACAAAATCAGCAATTACTAAAGCATAGGAAATGCCAAGTGTACTATGACCTATTTTAGACAATACATAGTAAGCCACTCTAGAACCAAGTCCTGTTTTGATAAAGCCATTGGAAATAAAAAAAGCAAAAACTACTAGCCAAACTATACTATCGCCAAAACCAGACAAACATTCAGATAACGATAATGTATTGGTTAGAACACAAGCAAGGATACTAAGCAAAGCAATAACACCCATAGGCAGAGGGTTCAAAATAATGCCAATTATGGTCGCTATAAAAATGATAAGTAAATGCCAAGCATTTATAGAGATAGCTTCAGATATTGGCAAGTACCAAGCAATTAATGACAAACTAATTGTCAATAATAGAATAAGATTGTTTTTTTGGCGTGCCGCTTTATTTAACATGATTTGTATGAGCTGAATAATATTTTATTCTTAGTAAAACTAAGATTTTCAATTTATACTATACCATAACAAAATCAATTATATTCTTACCGTCGCTTACAACTTCAAAGGATTATCAAAGCATTACTACTTCATGCATAAGCGCCTCACCCTGCTTTTATCTAAAACAAAGTTTTAAAATGGAAATGAACTACCAAGGTTGTGTAAGCAATCGCCTAGATAGCAAATTCAGCACTCCAACATAGTGTTTAAGTTGCAAAATTTGACTTATTCTATCTCCTCAAGATTCACAATAATATTAGGTGATTTATTTATCTCATGCTTAATCATCCGACGCAAAGTCTTGGCAACACAAGACTCTATCTGATCTGTAGTAAGTCCAGATTTACTTTGCTTGCGTTGATCAGCTACTGCATCAATAATTTCTTGTTTAATTTGAGAAATAAAATCCGAGTCTTCAATCGGATCTAATAACCCAGGAAGTGCCACCATTGGACTACACACTAATCGTAGCTTGGAATCTACAACCACTGAAGCAACTGCAATACCATCATCGCGCATTCTTCTACGCATTCTAAATATCTGCGAATCATCTGGTAAGAGATAATTACCGTCTACTGCTAAGTAGCCATTTTTTACAACATCAATAATTTTTGCTCCTTCTGGCTCAAGTAAAACAACGCTTCCATTCTCAACTTCTATAGCGTGCTTTATACCGTTTGCCTTTGCAAGCTTTGCATGCTCGTGAATATGTACTGGCTCGCCATGGACAGGTACACATATTTGTGGCCGTACAAGTTCATACATTTTTTTGAGCTCGTCTATTGCGGGATGACCAGAAACGTGAACAAAGTGGTCCCGCTCTGTTATTACTTCAACACCTTTTTTTACAAAAATATTAAACAGCTTAAAAATCTTTTTCTCGTTACCAGGAATTATCTTGGAAGAAAAAATAACTGTATCTTTCGGCGCAAGCTTAACTGAATGATGAGAACCACTTGCCATCTTAGATGTCGCTGCCATTGGTTCCCCTTGGCAACCAGTTGCAATTATAAGCAAATCCTCTCTTTTATAGTTACCGATTGATCGTTCATCTACAAGCGGAGCAATATCAGATAAATAACCACTCTCTTGTGCTGCTGCAAATATTCGATGTAAACTACGGCCAGTAAGACAAACTTTTCTTCCAGCTTTTTGGCCAGCATGAATTAACGTATCTAACCTCGCAAGGTTAGAGGCAAAAGTGGTCACAACAACCATTTTTGGACAACCAGCAATAATATCAATTAGGCTATCTCTAACATCACCCTCTGAACCAGAAACACCTTTGTTAAATACATTAGTCGAATCACAAACTAAAGCTAAAACTCCTTCGTCACCACAAGCTCTAAGAGCTGCTTCGTCAGAAGAATTTCCTACAACAGGGTTCGGATCAAATTTCCAATCACCTGTGTGAAGTACATTTCCAGCCTTTGTCCTTATCATAAGAGCTTGCATTTCTGGGGCTGAATGGGTCAACCCTATCATTTCAATAGAGAACGGACCAAGTTCAAGCTTCTTGTTTGGATCTAACTCAATAAGTTTAATATCGCTGGCAAAAGCATATTCTGATAATTTTGCTTTTAAAAAACATTTTGTAAATTTCGTTGCGTAAACTGGGCATTCAAGCTCGTTCCATAAATATTGGATAGCTCCAAGGTGATCTTCATGAGCATGTGTCAATACTATGCCTAATAAATCTTTTTTATAAGCTTCAATAAAACTCAGGTCTGCTACGACCATATCAACACCAGGCAAATAATCATCAGCAAAACCACTGCCACAATCAATCATTATCCATTTACCTTCAAATTGGTATAAATTAACATTCATACCAATTTCGTTTGACCCACCAAGTGGCAAGAACAATAGTTTATCTTTATATGTTTTGAAGTTGATTGACATCTATTTTGCTATATGATTGAAAATTTGGATGAACTATACCTTATTCTTTCTAGATAGTCTATGATTAACAACCGACTGGTTAATATTAGTTTAATTGTATTTGGCTTTCTTTCGCTTATTTTTGTTATATTTCCAAGTTTTGATATTAAAATATCTGAACTATTTTACTCAAAAGAATTTGGCTTTAAATACAAAGAACACTATGCAGTGGTCTTATTCTATAATGCAATACCACTATTAACCAAAACATTTGTTTTTATATGTGTTCTTTACCTATTATATATATTAATAAAATCCAAAAACTTTAAAAAGGCCCTATATTCTTGGGCATTTTTCTTAATTATTTCAGCTTTAATTGCTCCTGGAATAACTGTGAATTCACTGTTAAAGGAAAATTTTGGACGAGCAAGACCTAGAGAAATAATAGAATTCGGGGGCACTAAGGATTTTTCTAGAGCTTTTGCATTCTCAGATCAATGCCCTAAAAACTGTTCTTTTTCCTCTGGTCATGCCGCTATGGGTTATTACTTTTCTTCAATAGCTTATGTTGCGAGAAGCCTATACTTTGCTAGAATATACATAACTAGCATATTGTTTGGTTCTATTGTTGGCCTATCACGGATTATAATGGGTGGTCATTTTGCAAGCGACATAATTGTATCCGCCTTCTTAGTATTGCTATTAAACCATCTAATTTATTTATTATGGAAAAAGAAAACATCCTAGTTAAAAAAATAGCCATTATATCAAGCAATTCAGCTCCGGCTGAAGCAATTGAGAATTTACTTAAAAAACTTTTCGATAAAGCTGCC
>NZ_JARJFB010000107.1:0-6575 GCF_034554655.1 Candidatus Megaera venefica | reverse complement strand
AAAAAATGAATGTGCGGTGATTTATTTTTGAAATTCTTGAAATTATATCAAAAATTTAGAGTTTTGACGGAGAGACTTACTATAGTTCTTGCCAATTATTTCCAGTACTGACTTTTGTATCTATTCCAACATCAAGTAAATAAGCGCTTTGCATAGTTGATTTAATGATCGCCATAGCTGAGGTAACTTCTGCTTCTGGGGATTCAAAAATTAATTCATCATGTATTTGTAATATCATTTTAGTCTTCATATTACGAGATGAAAGTGTTTTGTTCAGAAGTATCATTGCTATTTTCACGATGTCAGAAGCTAGGCTCTGCATAGGGGCATTAATTGCTGCGCGCTCGCTAAATGATCTAAGAGTATGATCTTTGCTATTAATGTTAGGAAGGAAACATTTGCGTCCCAGTAAATTTGATACGAACCCATTCCCTTTTGCAAATTCAATAGTTTCGCTCATATATTTCTGAATACCTGGATATTCTTTGAAATATTTTTCAATATAAGTTGCTGCTTCTTTTTTTGTTATATTTAGCTGACGAGCTAGGCCAAAGGAGCTAATTCCATAAATTATTCCAAAATTAATTGCTTTGGCTTTGCGCCTTACATCTGGCTCCATATGTTCAATTGGAATATCAAAAATCTGACTAGCTGTTTGTGCATGAATGTCTCTATTTTCGGCAAATGCTTTCTTAAGTTGGCCAATATTTGCAACGTGAGATAAAATGCGAAGTTCTATCTGCGAATAATCAGCTGAAATCAACTTCATTCCAGGCGTCGCCACAAAGGCTGCTCTGACCTTATTTCCGTCCTCTGTTCTGATTGGTATATTTTGCACATTTGGATTTATCGAGCTTAACCTACCAGTAGTTGTGGCGCATTGCAGATAAGTTGTATGAATCCTGCTGGTTGTTTTATCTACTTGCTCTGGTAATGTATCAGTATATGTATTTTTTAGCTTGCATAAGTGTCTATAATCTAAAAGTAGCTGCGCTATTTCATAACCTTCTATATTAAGTTTCTCAAGCGTGTCAGCATTGGTTGAGTAGGATTTAGATTTTCCAGTAACCTTACCAAACGGTAATTTCATTTCATCAAATAGAATAATCCCAAGTTGTTTAGGAGAAGATATATTAAATTCTTTCCCTGTAAAAATATAAATCTTTTTTTCTATAGCTTGTATTTTGGTAGCAAGCTCTGTAGACATATGCTTCAAATATTGGGTATCGATTTTAACACCAATATTTTCCATATCATGTAAAATATAGCATAAAGGCAAGTCAATCGAATCATATAGATGCAGGGCTTTATTTTCTACCAGTTTAGTAATAAGTCTATTATAACAGTCAATGAAATAGCTTGCATAATAAGTGTTGTCAGTTGGATTTGAACCTGAATATATATTTATAATATCCAATAATCCATGTGCTTTATTTCCATCATTTAGGACATAGTCCATAAGCATTAAATCATCAAAAGCATGGAAAGCTATATTTTCATTTTTAGAGTTGATTAGCTGAAGCAATGATTTTAGGTTGTAGGTAATTTTCTTGACAGCTTTGTTTGAGAATAGAGAATGTATTTGTTGTTTGATTTCTATGTCTTCTAATTTAGCATTTGAAAAAGAAAATAAGTCGTGTGCATCTAGTTGATCCTTATAGTCAACATGATACAAATTACCCCCAGTGGTTAAAATCAAATTATGTTTAGAATCTTGAATTCGATTAAAAACAGCAACCATTCCAAGTTTTTTTATTTCAAGAAATAACGGTTCAAGCTGCTTAGAATTGTCTATTTTTACTAGAGTTGGAATAACTTTTCCTTCTTCAATCATAAATGGATCGGAGATGCTTTCTATCTTAAGATTGAAAAGAGTCTCTACTCTTTTATGCAGAGATTTAAAGCCATATTCATTCAAAAAATTTGATATTTGATCAACCTTGGGAGAGACCCAATGAAAATTTTCTACATCTTGCTCTATATCAACATTTTTATCTAAACCCACTAATTGCCAAGATATCTTAGCATTCTGCAAGTTGTCCTGTAATAATTTTTGCCATCTAGGGTTCTTGATTTGGTCAAGAGAATGTATAATTTCGTCTAAGGTGCCGTACTCATTAATTAGCTGCGCAGCGGTTTTTGGACCAATACCTGCAACACCCGGAATATTATCGGACTTGTCTCCCATTAGGGCTTGTACTTCTCTAACTTTTAGTGCAGGAACACCAAATTTAGCTATGATGTCTTCTTCAGTTATATATTTGGATTTTGCCGGGTCGTACATTTTTACGAACCCATCTACTAATTGCATTAAATCTTTGTCCGAAGAAATAATTATTGCTTCTCGCCTAGTTGACGATGCTTTCGTAGCGAGCGTAGCTATTATATCATCAGCCTCAAAGCCAGCCTTAGAAAGATTTCTAAAATTTAGTGCATCAGCTGCAATTTTTACTAAATTAAGCTGAGATATCAAATCGTCAGGTACTGGAGGTCTGTTGGTTTTGTAATCTTTATAAATATTGTGCCTAAAATTTCTGCCTTCATGATCAAGAACAATAACTGCATGTTCTGGCTTAAAGTCATTGATCAATTTTATAAGCATCGAAGTAAAACCGTAGATTGCTCCTACATGTAATCCGGTTGGTGATGTTAGAGGTGGCTGAACATGGTAGGCTCTGAAGATAAAACCATAGCCATCTATTATAAGTAGCGGAGAATTATTTTTTGTTTTCTCCATCTATAGTTGTTTGAATTGAATTAGCATAAATTTCTATTTTATCTTTTGTCTTTGAAAAATCACCACTCATACCCAAAATGGGATGGCAGTTGGAGTATTCGTAGCAATATTTAAAAGGTAAAATCTTTCCTATATCCCTATAAATAATACACTAATTCAACCCAAACAACTATAGTTTATTTCTTTTGAATGAGTGAGTTTACGCTGTCTAATTCACTTTGGGTATTTACTCCAACAACTAGTTGATGGTCTAAGGATTTGTAATAAGATACTTTTTCACCAGCTAAAGCACATATTTCAATGATATTAGTTAAATACAGTTCTTTACCGTGGTTATTAGAGTCGGATATAAGACAACTATCTATATATTTTGTAAGTATTCCGGGCGCAAAAGCCATTATCCCAGAGTTGCAGAGAGTCACTTCTTTTTCTTCTGGGGTAGCAAACTTTGATTCAACAATTTTTTGAAAATTGTCTGCCTTGTCTAATATAATACGTCCATATTGATTTTGTTGTTCATATTCGAAAGCTAATGTCACAATTTTTGAGTCGGTTTTGTTAAGGTGATCAAATAATCCTATAATAATCTCTGCTGTTATTAATGGATTATCTCCATAGATAACGCCAATATTATCGTTATTGTTAAATAAATCTTTTGCAACAGCTACTGCGTGTGCTGTGCCTAGTTGCTCGGCCTGATTAACAAGTTTGCAGCGGTTACTAAACATGTGTAAATACGGATCTAGGTGCTTTGAGTATACTAATACAAGATCATTTGACACTTTATTACAGTTTTGTATCACTCTCTCAAGCATAGGAGTTCCACCAACTTTATGCATTACTTTCGGTAAAGAGGAGTTCATTCTGCTACCTTTGCCTGCAGCAAGTATAATTATTTGCATTTGTGTATTATATAAAGGGTAATTGAATTAACATAAGCTTCTATTTTTATCTTTTGTTCTTAACGTTCCAAAAATATAATGTTTAATTTGAGAGTTTATTAAAAATTTCTTCTGAAAGTTCGTAGTTTCCAAATACTTTTTGTACATCGTCACTTTCTTCTAAAGCATCGATTAGTTTTAGTAATTTTGCTGCTTTTTCTTCATCATCAATTGTAATGATATTTTGTGGTCTCCAGCCAAGCTCAGATTCAATTGGATCACCATATTTTGTTGTTAAAAACTCTAGGCAATCAGAGAAAGACTCAATATCAGTATAAATGATATGTTCAGTTTCAGTTGATTCAACATCCATAGCTCCTGCGTCAATAGCTGATTCCATAATATCATCACTTGATGCAACGGTTTTTACGAATTCAATTCTACCAACTCTATCAAACATGAAACTAACACTTCCATTTTCAGCTAAATTACCGCCATATTTGGTGAAAGCACTTCGTACTTCTGCAACGGTTCTATTTTTGTTGTCAGTTAAAGTTTCTACAATAATTGCAATACCACCCGGTACAAAACCTTCATATCGATTCTCTGTGTAGTTATCTAGATCGCTTGGGTCCGATGCTTGTGCTAAGGCTCTGTCAATCCGTTCTCTTGGAAGATTTTGGCTTCTTGCTGCAGATATGCTGTTTCGTAATCTTGGGTTAGCGCTAGCATCTACTCCACCAATTTTTGCTGCCGTAATTATTTCTCTGACCAATTTAGTAAAAAGTTTAGCCCGTTTTTTATCTTGAGCACCCTTGCGGTGCTGGATATTTTTAAATTTCGAATGTCCGGCCATTTTTAAGGTATCTATAAAAATAAAGTTTATATTGGTGTTATTTTAAAGAATTGCTCAAAGAAGGCAAGTAATAATAATATTTGGCCATTTTATATCAGAAGCTAGTTTTATGAAGTAAATGATGTTATATCAATAGCTCTGGTAATTACAATGATTTTGTAATATTGTGGGACAAACTTTAAAGATATAAAGCAAAGGAATATAAGCAAGTGACAAGCTACTACAATGAAATAATGCTTGAATTAAGTGATTATGCAAGGGAATTGAGTTTAGGATATATTGACTCATGGGGGCATGAAGAAAAAACAAGAGAAGCTGCTTTTGCTAAACGAATAATTTCAACATTTTATAAGTACAGAAGCCATCTTGCACTAATGAGTAAGATGCATAGACGAGATTTGGAAGATTGCATTCAAACTCATAAAAATAAATATTTGAGTCTTTTTGAGTCTAATAATTTTTCTAAAAGTGAAATAGCTCAATATTTATCTGAAATTAAGGAGATAATTTTTTCTATCAAGACTCATGCTCAAGGAGAAAATCTTGAAAGAAAGGAAGTGGATATAGTGAGTCAGCTGGTATATAAAATCACTCATAATGCTCAGGTGCTATTCGCAGAGCAGTCACATAATCAACTAGCTAAAGATACAATATTAGCCTCAGCGATAGTCTATCAAATCAAATCCTTAGATTCAGATAACCAAAATAAATTGCTGGATAGGTTACTGCTCATTAAAGAGATTTGGAATATTGAAAATGCTGAGGAAGGTGAAAAGGAGACGATTAAATACAAATTTTATCAGAATCTAGCTAGCTTTATTGATACAAATTTTATAGATAATATTGAATCTGCCTTTGATCAGATAATTAGTTTTTTTGTGATAAAGTCGAGCGTTTTAGAACAGCTTACTGATTTGCAGTTAATTCATCTGTATGACAGACTAAAAAATTCTGAACAGATAAATAAGCTAAGTCCACAGTTGTTAGACACGATTCACACAGAATCTCAGTATAGGTATAGTTATAATAGATTAGGTGATTCTGGATACGAACTGCTTAGCAGATTTCAAAACCTTGATGCTTTAACTCATCAAATAGAAGGTTTTGAATTTGCAACAGTAGAATTACACTTGCTTCATAATACCAATTTTTTGTCTCAATATTTGCAATTGCTATTAAAGCAAGCCGATAATATAAGAGCTTTTGGTTTAGCAAAGAATGACAATCTGCTTGCTATAATCAAAAAGATTGATACAAAGATACGTCATCTTTCTGTTCAGGAGCAGCAAACCATAAAGAGTGCTCTTACTTCTTTTAGAGGTAAACTTGGTAACGCTCTAGAAGGGCATATCCAAAAAAGATTTGTCGAACTGGACAAATACACAATAAATTCGTTGACGACAAGGTATAGATTATTGCTAGAAAATATGCTGCATCTGTTTGAAGATGATGCTTTAGGCAGAAAGTTTTTACGAGAAGGGTTTGTAACAAAGCTTGCTAGTAGCTTTTATTTTCCAAACTTATCTAATTCCGTTGATAAAATAAGAAAAATGGCTGAAGATAAGAAGGAAGTAAGGGCGCAACTTCTAGAGCTGAATCTCTCTGATATATTTCTTCATCCAGGAGTATTGAATAAAATTACTAGTTTAGATTTTAAAAAAGTAGCGTTAAATCCGGAAATAAAATCACCCTCTGATTTTGTTCATGCTTTAGTTAAGCATATAATTTCTGTTTGTAGCGCTTTTCAACTTGAAATTCTTTATAAACCTTTGCTTGGCCTGGAAGATCTAACCCCTCTTCAGATTTACTTAAGAGAAGAAGTAGCAAAAGAAGTACGCCAGCGTACATCAGTTGCCAAAATGATGTATTCTATTGTATCGGGAAGAAAGAAAGAATATGATCGCTTAGGTCGGATTAAAAGGAAAGAACAAGAGGGTGGTTTATCTAAAACTTCTATTGATTCCAAATTATAAGGGCTATGTTGCAAATAACCTGAACTATGTATAAGAGAATACAAAACGTATTGGGTCTGTCCATCTAAGTGTGTAAATTCCTTATAGGTTATATAATCAATTAATATAACTAAGAGGAATAAAATATG
>NZ_JARJFB010000106.1:0-6640 GCF_034554655.1 Candidatus Megaera venefica | reverse complement strand
AAGGACAAGATAGTGGTAATGGCTCTAATGGTCAGAATGGTAAAGATGCCAATTCTTATGTTGGCTTCAATTCAAATAGGTGTACTCCAACTATAGTTTATGAAGACTCCTTAAAGACTATCTCAAGGATATTATATTACAATTCTGGTGAAGAAGGTGGTATTGGAGGTAACTCAGGAAAAGGAGGAACAGGAGGTATCGGAGGTTATCCTGGTAAAGTTAAATGTAATTTTAGCTGTAAAATAATTTCTGAGATAGGAAAAAATGGGGATTATGGACTCCCAGGACAACCTGGATCTGGCGGAAAAAGAGGAGATGACTTTAATCGATATTATGAAGATTGGAATATAAAAGCACTAGGGTTCTTAGGTACTTTTGGTATTGGTGGAATGATTACAACTGGAAAATCTGATTGGGAAGGTAGTTCATACCGTGATACATCAGATAAAAAAGCGAAATCAGGAGAAAGACTATGGTCTGAGAATAGTAGAGAAATTCTTAAACCACCTGCACCTGATTATAGCTTCCTAGAAGCAATGAATAATACGAACCCTGCTAACTTGTTAAATATAGAAAAAACTAAAATTAAAAAAACATTATTTGATACAATATTATGTGGTTTTAATATTAAACAACAAGATTATAATCTTAGTGAATACAATCAAGGTTTTTATAAATATACATTAAATGCAGTAAGCTATATCCTAGAATTACGAATTATTGATTTACAACTTAAAAATATGAAAGTTCTACAAGCTATATTCATTGATCAAAATTATAATAATATATCAGATATACTTACTCAAATATCTACTTCTACAGAAAAATTAACTTTAGTACCAGTGAACTTATATAATAAACATGCAGTAGGGATAATTTTTGAAAAAGATAAATATACTAATATGATACACGTAAAGTATCTTGATTCATTAAATAAACATATGTCCCAAGAACTGAAGCAATTTATCACCCACACTCTTGACTCTCAAGTAGACTTTCAGGAAATCACTGTAGAGCAACAAAAATATGCCAATTGCGGGTCTCAAGTAATTGAAAATTTCATTTTTTACCTGACGGGTCATAAGGTTTCTCAAGAAAAAGCTATAGAGCTACATTCTAAGCTAGTTGAAAACACATTATTAAATAACAATATATCCGAGGTATATTTAATGTTTGAGCAACAATTTAATTCTTTTAAATTTGCCACTAGCTCCGAACAAATAGAACACACACCTGACCTATTCTATAATGTAGATTGTAACAACCTTCAGCTCGAGGTAGCTGGAGAGATCAATTCCTTCTATTAATGCCGACTAGCTATAGGTCCTATAGGCGTGAAGATGGGATATTATCCGAATGACCGCGACATGGCATCGCCACTTAATGTCACCTTATAGTCAAAATTGTCTCCATAACATCACAATCTTTGATATATTTTGCATATAAAAGTTAATAAAAGCCGTCTCTATTTTTGGATTTTATCAAACTTATTATATAAATTAGAATAGGCTCAAGCAAAAGCTGTATTATAAGCTAATTACTTCAGTTACCGCCTTGCCTGAAGATGACGTTCTAAAGCTTAGGGACAAAATTTAGTTTACCGGTATAATAAAAACGCTGCAATGAATCAGGTATTATGATCTCGCTAGATTGAACTCCGGCGAGATCGCCTTTTTAACAATAAATACTTAAACTCATGAATAAACAAGAATTCGTAACATATATTGCTGAACAAAATAAATGCACTAAAGCCGAAGCTGAGAAAAACATAGATATGTTCACTTCTTCGGTAATTGATGCCATGGGTCAAGGTAATGAGATTTCTCTTGTAGGTTTTGGTCATTTCTCTGCTACTAAGATTGCAGCAAGAGCTGGCCGTAATCCTCGCAACGGTGAGTCTATACAGATCAAAGCTTATACTCAACCAAAGTTCAAAGTTGGTCAAAAACTCAAAGACGCTTGTAATAGGCAAGACTAAAGACTTAAATATAGATTGCAGTTTATAAAGAACAGCGTTTTCGTTCTGATGCTAGCTATTTATTCTAAAGACATGGATAAAGTTGAACAAGAAAATAAAAACACATAATGCCGATTTTACAATGGTTAGACCGAGAAAAAACAATTAAGCAGGTCAGCAAAGTGCCCTACCGCCTGCTTGAAATTGATGCAAGATTTTCTTACGGTGACGAAACTTCTAGAAATATGCTAATACAAGGAGATAATCTTGAGGCTCTAAAAGCATTGCTGCCTTATTACGCAAGCAAGGTTAAGTGTATTTATATTGATCCGCCTTATAATACAGGCAGTGCCTTTGAACATTATGATGACAATCTAGAGCATTCTAAATGGCTGGATATGATGTATCCACGGCTGGAGTTGTTGAGGGAGCTTTTGAGCGAAGATGGAAGTATTTTTATACAAATCGATGATGATGAACACGCATATTTAAAAATACTTTTAGACGAAATATTTGGACGGAAAAACTTTATAAATAATATCGTGTGGAAAAGACGTGGAGGTAGCGCAAATCCTAAAAACAGATTAAATACTGTTACTGATCATGTATTATGGTATTCAAAAACATCTAATTATAAAGTCAATCACATATTTTCTATGAATGACGATATAACACAAGAATATATAAAAAAAAGGTTTGTCAATATAGATGACGCAGGGAGGCACTTTATGAAGTCTCCTATACAAAGCCCTAATTACAGACCTAATTTAATATATGATTATAAAGGGTATAAAACTCCTGTAAAAGGTTACTCTATTTCTTATGAACTGATGCAAAGTTGGGATGTAGAAGGAAAGTTATCTTTTCCTGATTCAAAAACACAAAATATTAATAGAAAAATATATCTTGATGAATACAAAGGTCAACCAGTGTCTAATTTGTGGTGCGATATAAAAGTTATTAATCCAATGTCAAAAGAGCGTTCTGATTTTGATGGCGGCCAAAAACCCGAAGCATTTATAGAGAGGATTTTAACTTTAGCTACAAACGAAAACGACCTCATCCTCGATTCCTTTCTAGGCTCAGGGACTACTACCGCAGTTGCTCACAAAATGAACCGCCGCTGGATTGGAATTGAAATGGGTGAGCAAGCAAAAACACATTGTGCAACTCGTTTGCAAAAAGTTATTGACGGTGAGCAAGGGGGAATTTCTAAAGACGTTAATTGGCAAGGAGGTGGCGGTTTTCGTTTTTATAATCTCGGTGAATCAATTTTTGATCAAGATGGGAGGATCAATAAAAATATCAAATTTGAACATTTAGCCGCTCATATCTGGTTTTCAGAAACCAAAACTCCCTTAAACCAATGTCATAAAAAAACTGAAAACCACATTTAGGCCGCTTCTTCCTTTTGACCCCTAATAGAGAGCCGTCTTCATGGTATAATCACCTATTTATAGAATATTAATGAAACATCAAAACGATAAGGAGTATTTATCAGGTACTATCGAGAGAATTACCTATCATAATGCAGATAACGGCTTTTGCGTAATCCGCGTCAAGGTTAAAGGGCATAAGGACTTGGTAACTGTTACCGGTAATGTTCCCTCTGTTTCCGCCGGAGAATATATCAAATGTAGCGGTATCTGGCATAATGATCGTAATCACGGCAAGCAATTCAAAGCTGATTTCCTAAAGTCTTTGCCTCCTGAGACGTTAGAAGGTATCGAAAGGTATCTTGGCTCTGGTTTAATTAAAGGCATAGGAGCGCATTTTGCCAAAAGATTAGTGTCGGCATTCGGTGATAAAGTATTTGAGGTTATTGAAAACAAACCAAATCTTTTGTCAACCGTAGAAGGTATAGGTAAAATCAGAGCGCAAAGTATTTGCAGCAACTGGCAAGATCAAAAGATTATCCGTGAAATCATGGTTTTTCTACAGTCTCATGGAGTAGGAACTACTAGAGCTACTAGAATCTATAAAACATACGGTGAGAAAGCAATTGAAGTAGTATCGCAAAATCCATATCAACTGGCCAAAGATATAAGGGGTATAGGTTTTGTTTCGGCTGATACGATTGCAGGCAATTTAGGCATAGCAAAGGATTCTTTAGTAAGGGCAAGAGCAGGTGTTGCGCATGTTTTACTCGAGGCAACTTCTGACGGACATTGCGGCTTACCTCAAGAAATACTCGTGCAAAATAGCGCGAAATTACTCGAGATCGAGAAAGATTTAATTGAACTAGCCATAGCAGAAGAAATCAAGTTAAAGTCACTAGTTACTGATACTCTAAATAATATCAATACCATTTTTTTAGCCAGTTATTATGTATATGAAAAAAATATAGCCAAAATATTACTTAATTTAGCAAAATCTCCAGTGTCTTGGGACAAAACAGATACTGCTACAATTATACCTTTAGTAGAAAAGGAGCTTAATATTAGCCTTGCAGAGAGTCAGAAGGTAGCTATAGAAAAAGCATTAGATAATAGGTTAATGGTAATTACAGGTGGCCCAGGTACCGGTAAAACTACTTTGGTAAATAGCCTACTTAAAACATTAGCGGCAAAGAAGTTAAATATTAAATTATGCGCTCCGACTGGTAGAGCCGCTAAACGTCTCAGCGAAAGTACGGGACTTGAAGCTACAACCATACATAGGTTGCTTGAAATAGACCCTGCTTACGGCGGTTTCAAACGCAATGAGGAATCACCGCTTTCATGTGATTACCTAGTAATAGACGAAACCTCAATGGTAGATGTACCTTTATTCTATTCTTTGTTAAAAGCCCTCCCTCTGCATTCGGCATTACTGCTAGTAGGTGACGTAGATCAATTACCTTCAGTAGGTGCGGGGCAGGTTTTAAAAGACATTATTAGTTCTAAAGTCATTTCAACGGTTCAGTTAACCGAAATATTCAGACAAGCGGCAACAAGCAATATTATTACTAATGCTCACCGAGTAAATCATGGAATATTACCGAATATGCAAATTACCAGAGAAGAATCAGATTTTTACTTTGTAGAAGCAGAGCACGGTGATGACATCATCAATAAAATAATTACCATGGTAAAGGATAGGATTCCAAAAAGATTTAATCTAAATCCCATACAGGATATTCAATTATTATGTCCTATGCAAAGAGGCGGAGCTGGAGCTAGATCTCTTAATATTGAACTACAAAAAGTTTTAAACCCTAATCATACCAATGGCATAGTCAAATTTGGTCAAATCTTTGCCGTAGGCGATAAAATCATGCAAACAGAAAATAATTATGACAAAGAGGTTTATAATGGAGACATCGGTATTATCAAGGCTATTAACGAACAAGATCAAGAAATAATAATCAACTTTTATAATCGAGACGTAAATTATGATTACACCGATCTTGATCAAATCACCCTAGCCTATGCAACCACCATTCATAAATCTCAAGGTTCGGAATATCCAGCGGTTATCATTCCAATTACCATGCAAAGCTATATGATGTTAAGGCGTAATCTTATCTATACTGCTATTACAAGAGGTAAAAAACTAGTTGTAATTATCGGTCAAAAGAAAGCATTGGCAATGGCCGTAAAAGATACTACTAGTTCGCATCGATATTCAAAATTACGGGAATGGTTAGTGGCTTGATAATGAACTTGATTTTTAAATATATAGAAAAGCTTGTATGGCCTATAACTCTATATACGCTAACCCTGATTACTTTTGTTAAAATGTGTGCTATAATAAATTTGTTAAAGATACAAGAGGTAACATGATAAACAAAATAGTCGGTAATAAGTTATATATTTGCAGCACCTTGTTGCTATGCGCCCTTGCCTATCTACTAAATTTTTGCACGGCAATATACCAATGCGCTCTGATATTTACTATTATTACTATCACGACTAATGCGGTAACATTTACTTGTGGCAAATCAAAGAGTTTAAAAGGGCTGGCTGTTGCTATTGTAATAAGCTTTGCTCTACTTCTGCAACTACCTTACTATATTGACGGTAAAATAGTAAACGGCTTAGTATTTGCTTCATTCTCATCATTGATGATATCCATGTACTGGTCTGCTTCTGTTTTTCAAAAACTAACTGGTAAGTTTAATATTGTAATATCCAATGCTTTATCGCTTGTCATAGCTTCTATAATAGACGGGTTTATCATGGGATTATTCTTCGGTCTCAATAACCAATTTTCTTACTCAAGAATCCTAGATATTTTTAGCAGAGAATTATCGTATAAAATGCTGTATGGATTTGTAGCTTCTGCTATTATATTTGTTGTTTTAAAAATGTTTAAAATAACAAATAATCTAAATCACAACTTAAAATAAATAATTACCTATGATGAGCGAAGTAATAGAAGCTGAAAAGTTAAAGCAAATGATAAACAAAATAGAGACTATAGAGCAAGAACGCTTGGAGTCTAGCGATCTTCTTAGGGAATCTTTCAATGAAGCTAAATCAATGGGCTTTGATGTTAAAATAATTAAACATGTACTAAAACTTAGAAAGAAAGACAAGGATGCTCTAGCTGAGGAAGATAACTTAATTGATTTATATCGTGGTGCTTTAGGAATTTAACTCTAACTAACTAATTAATGCGAGGATATAGTGCAAAAAAAGAAATTACATAAGACTCAGAAAGTTGCTAAGTTTAACCCTGAAGATTTACCTTCTGCCTTTT
>NZ_JARJFB010000105.1:0-6731 GCF_034554655.1 Candidatus Megaera venefica | reverse complement strand
AATTGTCTTTAGAATTAGCGATAATATGTTCATAATTACCTATATCTTTATTTCTAATATAGAATTTTGTACTCATGTTTAGTCTATTATCATAGATGAACTTATTAACAAAATTTTCTACAGAATCAAGGTTTTCATTTGTTGCTACTACATTAACCGTAACATCAGAGTCTTTCCATCTTTTAGAACTTTGAAGCACGGAGGCATATCTAGTAATGATCTCTATACTTTCTCCATCTTCTAAATTCCACCATAAATCTAAATTTTGTAATATAGGTAGAGTGTTAGAATGAGGTGTTGATATATAAAGCAGAAGATCTTTTTGCTGAACGTAACATGTTGTAACTAGCTCCAAACATTCATTGTTAATATCCTCGGGTCTAGATATTTGAATAATAACGGAATTCACTCTTAAACCGTCATATCCATAAGATGTTATAAGATTAGTATACCCTGCGTATACAGAAACTGCAGGCTGAACCGTAACAAGGCAATTAATATTTTTAGAGCTAAAAAGAGATTTTAGAGTCCTTGTATTATCGCTTATACACTCCGTTGTGTTCCGATCTATCGGTATAACGACGGCTATAGTCAACAAGCCGCTACTATTTGATATTTCGTTGGCTAAATCTATTAAAGCATCATCGTGAATTCGAGATGAAAGCACAAGTAAATTAGGATGCCACGTGTGTATATGATCTCTATGACCATCTAGTTTATAGAGGATAGACCTTGCAAGATAAAATAACATACTGCCTTTTGCATCTTGAAAGCGAGTATGAATTCTCTTTTTATATAAAATAAAGTAAAATAAAATAAATATTGAGATGGCAATAAAGCTCCAACCCGCTTCCACCATAAACATTCCAATAAAACAAAGCAAACTACCGAATAAAGAAGCCCAATACGGAAAATAAAATCTAGGTTTCCAACTAGGTGCGTCAATTAAGCTGGAGACGCCGGCTGCAAAATTAAGTAACCCATAGCTAATAAGACATACCATCGAGTATAAAGGTATTATTAAGTCTATACTCGTGTAAAGCATAACTATTAATATTATTATCGTTGTTGCAAGTAATCCCCACAAAGGCTCGCCGTAAGTGCCGTATTCTTTTGCAAAAATATGCGGTAATAATTTATCTTTAGACATGCTTTGTAGAATACGAGGCGCAGCGAGCAAAGACCCTAACGCGCTTGATAAAGTGGCAACACATATACCGAAGGTTACGAGCCAACCTAAATGTGAGTATTTAATAAAAACAAACGGATCGGATATTAGGATATTATTCGGTATATATTTATCGGCAAATATGATTACTCCGGAATATATACCTATAGCAAATAATAAAGATGCTGCATTACCGAGCATTAAAGATCTCGCAGGATTCTTTAGCTTACCCGAGAGAGCCATTCCGGCTTCTATACCGGTAAGTGCTACGTATAATATAGAAAACCCTTGCCAAAAACTTAACTTGCCTTTCTCAAAAAATGGCGGTTTTACATCGCTTAAATCTATATTATCTACCGATCCGAATATAATTCCCGCAACAGACAATATAAGTATAATTAAAATGATAAATTGTACTTTAAGAGCCGCTTTAGAAGAAAAACTAGAAAGACCGGCTAATAATAAGAGCGTTACGACTTCCACTATGTTTACGTTAATGATAGGAAAGATTTCAGCAACCGTATAAGCAAAAGCGCTAATAGTCATTGCCGCACATAATAACTGATTTATATATAGAGCAAAACCCAGTGCACCGCCCGCTTCTATACCGAGAGAGCGCGTTATAAGATAATACACGCCTCCGTCTTTAACTTTCATATTTGTAGCTAGAGTTGCAATGGATGCACTTGTTAGTAACATAATAAGCGAAGATAATATAACTATTGCAATCGTTGTTACTAATCCCGCGCTACCTACTATCACTCCAATCCGTAAAAAAAGAATTACGCCGAACATCATCGTGACATTCGGTACAAAAATTCCTAGAAATGTTCCGTATTTTTTATCTTCTGTCATTTAAATTTATCATTTATAACGGTTATATAAGGGCTTTGTTCGGCAGGGTACGATTTTAATTAATTCCGGCATAATTATAATCTTTTCTTAGCAATTCATTCGCCGAATGAGTTACGACTGAATTAATTGTCTGCCGACAACTATAATTTTACCTTCTTGTGATAATCAAAAAATACGTATTTTTCTTATTGTATTAAGTAAAATTGCTAGAACTACTGAACTTAAAGACCCTACTATCACTCCTATTTTAGCTAAACTCTGAGTTGCCGAATCCGGGAATGCTAATAAACCTACAAATAGGCTCATAGTAAAGCCTATCCCACAGAAAACCGAGATTATATAAACATGAGTAAACTTACTATTCGGCGGTAGTGAAGCCCACCTTAATTTAATGGTGATATAAGAGAATAGAGTTACTCCTAGCTGTTTTCCTAAAAACAACCCACATGCTACCCCTAAAAATATAGGATTAAAAAAGTCGATATCTCGGTCATTAGAAAAATCTACTCCACTAGAAGTAAAGGCGAAAAGAGGTAGTATTATAAATTGTACCCAAGGGTGTAGCTTGTACATCAATTCTTTAAGGTAAGGGGTAGCAGTTTTTTTAGTTAAAGGTATAAAGAAGCCGGTTAAAAAGCCGGCAAGAGTTGTATGTAGCCCTGCATTATGAAATCCTATGCATAATAAAGTACCTACCAGAATATATAAATAAGTTGTAGTAATTTTTTTTCTATTAAAGATCCAAAAACAAGCAAGCAAAGGCAGGCTTATCCATACCCATAACAAATTAAAGTCTGAACTATAAAAAATTGCAATAATGATAATTGCTCCTAAATCATCAAATATAGCAATAGACAATAAAAATACTTTTATTGAAGTAGGAAGAGCTCCTCCAATTAAGTTAAATAAACAAATTGCAAATGCAATATCGGTAGCGCAAGGAACGGCAAAACCCGGATAGTTTTCCGGATAGCTTATGTTAATTAAGAGGTAGAACACTGCCGGTACAACCATCCCGCCTATTGCTGCCACAAGAGGTAATAATACTTGTCTTTTGTCGGATAAAGATCCTTCGTGAAATTCATACCTTAATTCCATACCGATGTAAGAGAAAAAAATTACCATTAATATATCTTTTACAATCGACTCTAATGATTGTTCTAGGTGAAAAAAAACTGAAGAAAGCTTGATAGGAGAACTGATAAATTCGTAATACCAATCAGTAGTATTTGATAATATGAGAGCGCTCCACATAGCTGCAATCATCAAAACACCTCCAACGGTGTCTATTTGCTTATGGCTTAAGGTCATTTATTATCCTACTACAAAACATATATTTTCTCCTTTGATCGTTAAGCCATAGGAATTATACATGACAACGTTTTCCTTTTATAAGTAATCTAAAAGCCAAGCTTTGAGAGCCTACCTTACGAGCCGCCTACGGCAATCGAGTTAACATTTACTTCTTCTTCAGTATGTAACTCTTGCAACCTATAACAACCTAAATAAGCAATGCAACACTACTAGCTTTAAACTCTGGCTCTTGTTTCTTGGAGCAATCTACAACCATGTGTTCTTAATATAGCAAACCTTGGGTAAATTCTTGTTTTTCTTGCGTAATTAACGAATAATTGTATCTTCAACACATATTATATACTTCACATCCCATACAAATAAATTGTGCTTTTATAATACATCTAATCCAGTTTTAAAAGAGGGCTATTTCTCTATAAACTTAAAAATTCTTCTGACTATCATAGCGAATGCCCCATTACCCATGACATTAGCGCACGTACCAAACGAGTCTTGCAAAATATAAATTGTAGCTAATATACTGACCATTTCAGGAGTGAAACCTAAATAATTTTGTAACACAGGAAGAACCACTAGCACACTTGCACCGGGAATTCCTACACATGACAATTTGGCAATCGAGAAGGCAAAAGCAAAGGGTATAAAGGAACCCAAGTTGGGTGCAACGAACCCAAAAACTGACAAAAGAGTTAAGGCTGTCATAATAATTGTTAAATCATCACCTAGCATATGAATATTAGCGGTAGAAGGTATAATCAGATCAGCGAAGTTCTTATCTTTAGTCATGTCTTCGGTACATTTTAAAGTCACAGGCATAGTAGCTGCAGAAGACATTGTACTAAAACCAGTTAAGCCTGCCGGTAGCATAATTTTTAAGTTAGTAAAAGTAAGTTTCAACTTACCTTTAGAAGCAATTAGGTACAAGACAAAAATATAGCAAATGACAAGCGACATGCTTAATAGAAAAACTCTACTATATTGATGGAATAAATGGACAAGCGCATTATCGTAACTCAGTTTAATACAAAATCCGAACACATATAATGGTAATAACGGAATAAAAATTTTAGTTAAGAAATAACTGACTTTGTCACCTAAGCTCAATGTAATAACTTTTACCATCTGTTTTACTACATTATTATCTGATAAAAAGTTAATTAATAGACCCAATAAGACACCTGCTACCATCGCTTTTTCCGTACTAATTAACGTTGGCAAGTTGAAATTAAATAAAACCTCAACTGAAGAAGCAAATTTTGTAGCAAAGTCCGGTGTATGATCAATATTAAGATATGGCAAAGTCAAAGAGCCAAATAAATAGGCGGTAGTTAGTGCTAGCAAATTAGAACACGTTACTCCCAGAAAAATAATCGTAAGCAACAATAAGGAGCCGTTTTTAATATTAATAAGCGCTCTTAAAATAAAGCTAAAAACGATAATTGGAAGCATTAATATTAATATTTCAATAAAGCAAAAGCTAATAGTATAGCTTATAGACACGTAATAAACATCAATCTTTTGTCCTAAGAATAAGGCTAATAATATACTTATAGCTAACTGGACTGAAACTTGTTTTAAAAACAGCAATAAATATTTAAGGATAGACATTTTTTCTCAGAATAAAGAAGTAATATATAAAATTATCTGTCTAAAAAAGCCTACTTTCTCAATTGACTCTTTGACAATAATAGGGGTTTCTTGTCTTTCCTTATCAATAGTAATAATTATTTGTCCTGCTACATCACCAGCTCTTAAAGGAGCGGAAAGAGAGGGGGGAATATTCTTTTTTATATCCACGTTATTTTTTTGTTCTGAGCGTAGAACAAGTCCAAAAATATCCTCCGCGACTTCTAATTGTACTTTATTCTTAACTCCGAGCCATACGGGAACCTCATCTACCACATCTCCTTTAGAGTAAAATTTCTTATTAACAAAGTTCTGTTTTATCCAGTAAACTACCTTGGCAGCTTCATCACTTCTTTCTTGCATGGAACTAAGACCGTTAATGACTATTATATAACGCCTATCTTTGTCAATAAAGGAAGCGACTATACCGTACCCTCCCTCATCCGTATAACCCGTTTTGATACCATCGCATCCCAGATCTTTATATAATAAAGGATTGCGATTTCCCTGTGTAATAGACTTACCTTTTTGATCCTTACCAAAAGTAAAATTTTTCTCGCGATATATAGGATAAAATTCAGGATGCGTTTTTATTAACCATGAACCAAGAAGAGCTAAATCATAAGCCGTGCTATAATGATTTTCTGTATACCAACCATTGGAATTAACAAAATGAGTATTTTTCATACCCATTTCTTGCGCCGTGGAATTCATAACATCCACAAACTCTTCCTCACTTCCGTACAATCCTTCGGCTGCTACAACGCAAGCATCATTACCTGATTGGATTATAATCCCGCGCAGAATGTCTTCAAGCTTTACTTGCTCACCAAGCGGCATAAATGATTTTGATCCGCCGATTCTCCAAGCTTTCTCGCTTACTAAAAATGTAGTATCTAAAGATACCTCTCCTTTTTTAAGCTTCTCTTCAATAACATAAGAGGTCATCATTTTTGTCATAGAAGAAGGAGGCATTTTCTCATGAGCGTGTTTTTCTAACAAAATCTTACCCGTAAAGTAATCCGTAACTATTGCCTGCTTCGCTTTAAGAGCAATAGCTGTAGACCCGGGATAACGAATAATATTTATATTATCCGCTAACTTTTCTTTTTTTGTATTCTCTGGTTTTTCAGTGCTTAGTTTCTTTTTGATTGCAAAAACATGATGACTCGTAAAAACAAAAGTTAAACCTAAGAATAACAAGCAAATAGCTTTTAAAATAACTCTCATGCAATTATTTACCCTCCTCTTTAATAATCACTTCATGGGTATTATAACAACTAATATTTAAGATAGCGACATGCGCGGTAACCAAAGATAATTATCTGATCATGATTTAGAGTTTGTCGTGAGCTATAATATTATCAGTTAGGCGACCTCACCTAACTGATAGCGGCACAAAAACAAGAAGGAATATTGAATAAAATCATTCCTCTTACATCTCTAAGATGTTTTGATAAAGTAACTAAGTTGACTGGTTGTGTCAATAGAGTAACATAAAGAAGTAAATAATAAGAAGTATTTTATAATTTCATTAGTAAGATGAGTTAAAATGATAGTTCGGCTCTGTTGCAAATAGAAACCTATATTTACCCCCCTATCTCTTTACTAGAAATCTTTTCTTTTTCTTATTAGATTATTAAAGATAACTCAGTTTCAATTTACTGAACTCGTCTTTAAAAAATGGCAAACACTGTCATTTTTCAAAGCTGAGTTCAGCAGATTGTGTTTAAAACCTTATAAATCCATTCTAAAATTATCAAAGTTG
>NZ_JARJFB010000104.1:0-6873 GCF_034554655.1 Candidatus Megaera venefica | reverse complement strand
TAGTCATATTTTATTCCTCTTGGTTATATTAATTGATTATATAACCTATAAGGAATTTACACACTTAGATGGACAGACCCTAAGCCTTCTAGAAAGTTTGCTAATTAACCTGAGTTTGATGTAAAGCACGATAGCAATCTCGGTTAAATTAGCCTATTTAGGTGACGTAGCTAAGTTTAGGATGACAGACTTTCGTTCTAATGTTTTCAAAAGTATTTACTTTTTATATCAAACTCAGGTTAAGTCATAGAGAGCCATCTGAAATTTAATTCGGGAAGGCTCTCTTCTGGCTTCTAGTCGATAGATTTCTTAAGTCATGACCAGTTAAATAAACTAACTGCCAATTAATTCACCTTCATCTCCTCCTAAAAGATGCACGTCTACGTTAACTTGCGTAAGATCGTCAACAGTAGGTGCTTTCACAGCAAGCTTATCTTTAACTAATACTGGTGCTTCTGATTTAACTTGTGCATGGTCAATAACCTCAAGAATTGGAGGAACGACAAGTGCTTGTTGGCAAATATCTATTATATGATGATTTGTAATATAATCTGGATGATCTGCTAAAATTCGTTTAATTACATCAGTATAAGCCTTTGCGAATATTTCTACTGGGGCATAGTTTTTAGACCCAGACAGTGTAATTGCGTCAAGTATCTCCTTAAATATTAATATTCTGGATATATTTAGAGAATCGTTTAAAGTGCTTAAATTTTGGCCAAGCGTACTAGTAGATATTGATCCAATTCCTGTTAAGTATACTTCACTGGCATATGCTAGTAATTGATTTTGGGTTGATAAATCCCACTTACCAGCTTTTATAAGGTTGGATACAGGTTCAAGTACGCCAGGGCTTAACCTATGGGCAATTATTGGCATCATAACAGTTTCAAGATATGCATTATAGGAACCATTGACTACTACTTCTTGCCCTAGAAGGTCTAGGGCATAGTTACTTGCCTTAAGTAGTGTCGCTTTAAGAATATGTCCATCAACGAAATATTCTGGGTGCTTATCCAATATAGTTGAAATTAACTTTGGATATTGCTGTACAAAAGCAACTCCGCAGAGTGGGTTCTTAATTGGATTCCTCATAATACCAAGATTAATTGCTTCAAAGCATAGCATTAAAGCGGTATCAACATTCTCTGGAGTATTAAGAGTGTGACCTAATACTTTACTTAAGAATTTTTCATCTAAGTATCCAGAAACGCCATATTCAATTGAAGCAAGTTTATTAATCCATTTGCCTTGGGTTGCTGCTGCATACACATAATTTAGGACAGATTCTTGGATCTTTTGTTTTATAGTTAATGTAAGATCGTCACTTACTCCATGTGTTCTAATTATTTCAAAACTATCGGATGATTTTATGGGTAATGGTTCTTTTGATTTCTCAATCTTTTTAACAACAATATCCTCAAGAGAAATTGATTGTGCTAATAATAGTTCAGTTTTTTGAATATCACCGAAAGATTTATATATACTAGCGAGAAATTTGAGTGCTGTTGCTGCGTACGCTTTATTCCCAAGTTGTAATGCCATGTTATAGGCTATATCAGCATGTTGCATTGCTTCAATTTTTATAGACCTGTCATCAATTATATGACCCACTTGAGCTGCAGTAATATAGGCTTCTAAAATACTAGGATGATTAGTCTCTAAGTTAGCTTTTCTGAATTCGACTGAATACTTAGCGAGATCAAAAGCTTCTAGGAGGTCTGGATGTGTAGTAATCAGAGTCTTTGTAGTACTTTCGATCAATGTAGTGATATCATGATTTTGTAAAGCATTAGCCTTTTCAAGGAGCTTTAGAGCCTCAGTAGCATTCTCAAGTTTAATTTGAGTTCTTTCTTCAGTTGAATTTATTGCCATTATGGCCTTTGCTTTAGCAAATAATATTTCGCTTTTTAAAGTATTTAACTCTTTTGTAGGAGAGCTAACCTCTATTTTGCGTAAAACTATGTCAAATATCTGGTTTTGAAAAATAGGATCAGGATATTGTGCAATAAAACTATTTGTAAAATTTACTATTTTAGGTAGTCCAATAGAGCTGATCTCAAGTATGACCTTTTCTAATTGTCTTGCGTTAGGCGTTTCAATACTATCTGTTATTAACTTAATCGCAATTTCAGTTCTTTTTGCTGAAAACTCTTCAGCAGTCATTTCTTTCTTGGATGGAACTTCTGCTCTTTTTTCTTCTAACTTTTGGGGTATGACTTCCTTGGTACTCTTACTTGATAATCTTTTTGCGGCATCTTCTTTTCTTTTTTCTCCCAATTCTTTTGGGGTCATCATTTTCTTGCTCATAAATTACCTTCCCATTTAAGTTAATAAATTATTTTCAACAAATACTATTATTACCAATCTAAGACTGATCAATAAACGTTAGCATAGTTTATTTTTTTAATAAATGAGTTTATTGTGTTTATAAATATTTTAACAATACATCTTGCATTATTTTTTTGGCAATTGGAGCGGAAGCTCTCCCACCACCACCACCATGGTCAAAATATATTGATATTGCGTATTTTGGATTATCAAATGGAGCGTAACCAGAAAATATTGCATGATTTCTGCTGCCCCATGCTATGTTATCTCTGCTTAGATCATCAGATGCATTTTTCTTAGCTTGAACCTGGGCTGTACCAGTTTTACCAGCCATATGCATTGATTTGTAATCTAGTCTGCTTAAATACCCAGTACCACCAGGAGTATTCATAGTATTGAATAAAGCGGTCTTAATGATTTCAAGATTACTTTGCTGCAGATCCAGTTGAACATAGTTTGGAGCACCAACTGCTATTTTGGGAGAAAATAATTTTCCATTACTAGCAATAGCTGTAATTAGACATGCTAGTTGCATTGGAGTAGCAAGAATAAAACCTTGGCCGATCGAGAGATTTAATGTATCACCTACACCCCACTTAGTGCCATATTTCTCCATTTTCCACTGTTTGGTTGGTACGAAACCACTAAGTTCGCCAGGTAAGTCAACTCCGGTTGGTTTGCCAAGGCCAAATTTATTTGCAACTTCGATTATTTTATCAGCACCTGTTTGCCGCGCGACTGCATATATATAATGGTTACAGGAGTGTTTTAATGCATCAACCATGTTAAGAGCCCCATGGCCACGGCTTCTGGAGCATCGAAAGCTGTTGCCACCTAGAATAGGTGCTCCGGTACAAATAATTTTGTTATCAGGATCAATACCAGCCTCAAGTGCGGCTAATGCGGTGATAATTTTAAAAACTGATCCCGGGGGATACAAGCTTTTAGTGGTTTTGTCGATTAAGGGTTTATACGGATCATTTATTAAACTATTCCAATATTGATTAGAAAGTTTACTGAACTTATTGGGATCAAAAGATGGAGTTGAAGCGCAAATTATAATATTACCATTGGTGCAATCCATTACTATTGCACTGCAGCCTTGTGCATTCATATGTTTTAATGCGTTTTCTTGTAATTCTGCGTTGATATTTAAATATAAATCATTTCCAGGTTTGCTTGCGCTTTTTCCTAATTCCCGTACGTATTTACCCAGTGCGTTTACTTCTATCCTTTTAAAGCCAAATTCTCCACGCAAATGCTCTTCATAAAATTTTTCAATGCCGCCTTTCCCTACCTTAAAAGTTTCATCTGCTAATTTTGTAGGCTCATCTTCACCTGTTCCTGGCCGACCTAGATATCCAATTAAGTGAGCGGTAGAGAGTCCAGATTTATAGAATCTTTCAAAACCAGTATCAATGAAAAGTGATTTGAAATCGGCTTTCCTTTCTTCGATTACAGCAACTTGATTCCAATCTAGGCAATCTATAACAATTGCAGCAACGCGCCTTCCTCCTTTAGACATCCTCCTTTTTATTTCGTCTATTTGGTAATCATCAAGCTCTAGTATTTCTACTAAATGATTAATTTCTTCTGAATATTTCGGATTACCATTCTTATCAAGTAGCAATCGAAAACAAGTATTATTTTTTGCAATTATCACACCATCAGAATCAAAGATTTGTCCTCTTGTTGGGGAAAGTAAAATCATTTTAATCCTATTGTTATCTGAAAGTGTTCGGTATTCATCTTTTTTGATGAATTGCATATAGAACATTCTGCCAGCTAGTAAAAAGAGGAGACCTAATTTACCAGCCCCAATTACAAAAGTTCTTCTGGTCATTATTTGTCTATTTAAGGAACTTCTATCTAGCATTCTGACCTAATATATTTATTGATCTTTCTATTAGAGTGGAAAGTATTGGATAGAAAAAAATGGTTGTCAGGAAATAAAAAACTATTTCATATCCTTCAATAGGGTAATCACTCTTTATCAATACAACTAGATACCTTATCAAGATAATAAAAGCGCTATATCCACAAAATACAGTTAAATTAATGAAGTATTTTCGTAGTAAAAACCACCTACTAAAGTAGTTAAGGCATATGTTGCCAAATATTAACGCAAGAGAGCTGGTTCCGGGTGGTAGTGCGTTTAATTGATCTGTGAGTAGTCCAATAACAAATAACTGCCAATAGTTTAAAGAGTGATAGGTACTTACATAATAGATTATTATTATATCAAAAGCTGGTAATATTTCACCGAATGGTCCAATTTTGTACCATTGAGAGGGTAAAATAAGAATTATCCACAAATAACTTAAAGCTAATAAATTGATAATAAGTTTTGAGGTAAATTTATACATAAAATGGTATTAGACATTCCTATGTCGATTAACTGCTGCATTCATTATTAAGCCAAATCCAAGTAGCATTGACACCATCATGGTCCTTCCATAAGATATCAAAGGTAATGGCACTCCTACAGCGGGTAATAATCCCATAACCATAGCAATATTTATAAATATATGACAGAAGAATAGTGTAACAATACCAATAGTCAAAAGTCTAGCGAATTTTGAGCGGCAGTTGATAGCTACTGATAACGAACTAATTATGATCAGAGAATATAAAATTAATAACGTTATTCCACCAACAAAGCCTAATTCTTCCATTAAAAAGGAAAAGATAAAATCAGTTTCATATTCTGGCAGAAAGCTGAGGGGGCCTTGGGTGCCACTTAATAAGCCCTTGCCAAGAAAACCTCCAGAGCCAATAGCAATCTTTGATTGAATAATATTATACCCTTTGCCCAATGGGTCTGCTTCTGGATTGATAAATGTTAGAATTCTATTGCGTTGATAATCGTATAACATGAACCACATAGCTGGCATTGCGGTTAATCCAATTATACTAGATATAATAAAATATATTCTTTTCACACCAGCCGCGAAGAACATAAAGCATACCACTATAAGAGTGATCATACCTGTACCAAGGTCGGGCTGTCTTATTACCAGATAAATTGGAATAATCGAAGCTATTAATGGTAGAATTAGTATAAAATCGCTTACAGTATAATTACTGTACTCGTGGAAAAATTTTGCTAACATCATTACTACAGAAATTTTTACCAGTTCTGATGGTTGAATTGTAAAAAGTCCCAAATCTAACCACCTTGTTGCTCCCATAGCTGATTTGCCCATTAATTCAACAAATAATAATAGAAGCAATGTAATGATATAAAAAACGTAAGCAAAATGATAAATAACTTTCAGATCAATTATAGCAATTAATATAGAAACTGGCATAAATATTAAAAATACTAAAATCTGTTTGTATGCCCAAGGTTCAATATGGCCGCCGGCTGCTGAATAAAGAAGAATAAAACCGTATAGACTAATTAATGTAGTAAATAAAGGTATAGAAATAGGTATTTTCTTAATTCTGGCAATAAAGTCTTCCCTATAATTGTCCATGATTATGATTCCTTAAGATTAGTGTTTTTTGGGGGAGTAGTTTTAGTATAAACCAACTTATACTTAGGAAAAATAATTTTAATAGTTGTTCCTTTGCCCTCTATGCTTGTTATACGTAGTTCGGCTTCATGTGCGTCTAGAAGCATTTTGACAATAGCAAGGCCAAGGCCATATGATCCTACAGAATTATAGTCTTGCTCTCTGAGGGTGCCGTATGCACTTAATGCAACTGGAACATCACTTTCTTTCATGCCAACACCTTGGTCCATAATAGTTATAACCATTTCTTCATAGATAATTTTAGCAGTTACTGTAATAGTTGTATTATCTTTAGAGTATTTTATACTATTTGAGATTAGATTACTTATAACTTGTAATATTCTTCTTTTGTCGCATATTAAAATAGGTAGATCATTTTCTATCTGGGTTATTATTTCAATTTTCCTAATATTAAATCTAGCTAGATTGACCTGAATTGCTTCTTTTATTACTTCTTGGATACTAGTTAAAGTATTTGTTATTTTGAATTTTCCTTCGATAATTTGACTTTCATCGAGTATATCTGTAATAAATTCTAAAATTAAATTAGAATTATCGTAAATTCCTTGAGCATATTTTTTATATGGTAAGGGTAATTCTCCAAGGAATTCTTTGGTCATCATTTCAGAGCCAGTAAGAATAAAACCAAGAGGAGAACGAATTTCATGAGCAGTAAAAGCTAAAAAGTTAGTTTTAGCTTTAGTAGCATTTTCTGCTACTAGAGAAGCCCTTTCGGCTTTTGTTCTAAGGAAAGTTTCCCTTTTATATATGAAAATTATTGCTCCCAAGGAGAGGGATGCGAAAATACAAACTAAGATAAAACTTTTGGCTAGATCTATTATTATGTCTTTTTTAATAAGGTCACTATCTATATTTACTACAAGTGTGAAAGGTAAGTCAGCTAATGGTTTTATAAAGTAATTTAAGCCATTTAGCATACTAAGATAAGAAAAATCAGTTGCGGTTTTTTCTTGAGGTACTAATTTTTGTAACGCTGTGTTTAAATATTCTTCGAATTTTAAAT
>NZ_JARJFB010000103.1:0-7038 GCF_034554655.1 Candidatus Megaera venefica | reverse complement strand
CTTCAGACACATCAAGATCTTGCTGCAAATATTCATAACCACAAAAATATTGCCAATAAATATTTTCCTTTAGCTCTTCCTCCGTAAACGAATCAGAACCGTTGTACATAGCTTGAAGCATTGATAGTGCTAGCATTACTCTATGATCTTTCTTATTTCTACCAAATTGCTTGATTTCAATGTTAGGCAATGCTCTGGCTTCAAGTTCAGACCAATTTACTAAATCCCTTAGTTTATATAACTTGTTTTTAGGATTTAGTTTTGTAGATAATTTCTCTTCAAATAACCTTTCTTGTTTTTGGAGAAAAGTAATATTTTCTATAGGCATAATTTTAAAATCCGTAAGCTTTATGCGGTAATTATACCATTTTCTTATGGATTTTGTAAGCTGTTTATGACATGAAACCCCTTGTTAATTCAGGCGGGGAGAGTTTTGACGGAGGGACTATTTAGTATATAAAAAACGAGCCGTCTCTTTTGCAAGCTCTTTCATTTGTACCGAATTAATAACACCTGAAATGTAAGAAACTGCCGATTTTCCATCATGGTCCAATACAAATGGATTTGCTCCTTGACCAATAAGTATACACATTTCTGCAACATCACCAACTTTCGCAGCCCTAATAATTTCTGTTTGTAGTATTTTTTTGTCAGTCATGATTTCCTTTTTTTCATATTAAAAACAAAATAAAAAGAGCTTAAGACGGCTCTCTTAATTTTAACACTAAAGGAATGATAATTATTTTTTATTCCCAACTCTAAAAGTACCGGGGGGATCGCAAACCGTTAACAACAGTTATGAAAATGACTTTAGGAAGAATTTTTTTCTTATCCATAACAATCACCATTTCTCCAATATTATAAATCGACGATCAATCAATTTACAACTAAAACGGCTACGTTAACAAGGTTTTGAAACCCCAGAGCTTATTACCACGATAAAAGAGTAAATAACTAATATTACAAAGTCAAGCTAAATATCGGCACACACACTCAACCATGCTTCAGGTTTTGTTATATAGAACTTAGAAGCAAAGTATCTGCAGCCCAATAAATTTGAAAAATTATGACGAATGAGCATAACTTTACAAATAAAGTTATGCTCTGAAGGGTATAATACCAAATCCCAGATTAAATGAGACAACTGAACTTCAGTACGAGCTTGCGCAGCCTATACTTATAGGTGAGCACAAGGAAGATCCACAAAATTCTTTGGATCATTTAAAAATGGGATTTGGTATAACTCGTTTTATCATTATCTCTACACTATGTTCAAATAAAGGGGCTTGAGTCTTATAGTCAGGCTTAAATCCCAAATTAAACTTGCTCAAGGTCTGATCACAAATAAGTTTTTCATGCTCTTCAATTACCGAAGATAAATCATAATCAGATTTTAGCTCCAACTCAATCCGGTCAGACACATTAAATTCCGCATCTTTTCTGGCTTGCTGAACAAGCCTAATTATATCTCTGGCTATTCCCTCGCCTTCAAGAGACGCTGTTATCTCTAAATCAAGCAGAATCATCCCTTGATTTGAAGATAATGGCTTAGCCCCCTTGTTTGCACGCGGCACAAGTACCATTGAGTACTCCTCAGATAATAAGTCCTCACCTGAAATGTTTAATTTATTGTCATTGACTTGCCAATTTCCAGCTTTAGAAGCTAAGATAATTTCTTTCATTTTATTTGGTAATCTTTTACCAAGAACTGGAAAATTGATAGATAGCTTTTGATCCGCATTGCCTGATAGGTCATCACTAAACAAGATTGATTTTACATTAATTTCATCTTTGATTAAATCAATAAACTCTTGAAATTTATTACTATTTTCAGTAATAATTTTAATAGCGGAAAGGGGCTGCCTTACTCTAATATTCTCAGCACTCCTAATGAATAAAGCCGTACTACAGATATCAAGAACTTGATCCATTACTGCAACCAACTCATGCTCTATTTTTATCTCTTCTAACTTAGGAAAATTAGTTAAATGGACACTTTTTTCGCTGGGGTTTAGCCCCAAATAAATATGCTCTGCAATAAGTGGAAGAAGCGATGACATAGCTTTTGTCATTGTGACTAAACAACTATATAAAGTATTATAGGAGTCTAACTTATCTTGATCCTGATCAGCTTTCCAAAAGCGAGCTCTACTTCTCCTAATATACCAATTATTTAATACTTCAAAAAAGGAGGAAATCACTTCATACGAAGAAGAACTATCATACGAATCCATATTCTTCTCAATCGCAGTTACTGCAATTTTTAATTTTGAGATAATATATCGATCAAGAACATTTTGAGACTTAAAGCTCATTTGTGCTTGGATTTTATCAATATTTGCATATAAACAAAAAAAGTGGTACGCGTTCCAAATTGGCTTTATAAATAGTCTGAGACTATCAAAAACCATTTTTCCATCTTTATCAATTAGCAACTCTTGCCCCCGAACTACACTTGAGGAAAGCATAGTAACTCTTAGCGCATCAGCACCGTATTTCTCAAATAACTCTAAGGGATCGGCGTAGTTATTTAGCCTCTTAGATAGTTTTTGTCCTGTGGCATCCAAAATAACACCATGACAAATACAATTCAAAAATGGAGGACGATCAAACAAAGCAGTTGATAAGACCATCAAAGTATAAAACCATCCCCTAGTTTGTGCTGAATATTCAACAATGAAATCAGCAGGGAAATGGTTCTCAAACCATTCTTTATTTTCAAAAGGATAATGCACCTGTCCATACGGCATCGATCCGCTTTCAAACCAACAATCAAAAACATCCCCTACTCTTCGCATCATTGATTTACCGGTCGGATCATCCGGATTAGGGCGCGTCAACTCATCAATAAAAGGCTTATGCAAATCGTCTAATTTTACGCTAAAATCTTTTTCTAGCTCTTCAATTGAGCCATACACATCAATTCTTGGATATTTCGGATCGTCTGATCTCCATACCGGAATTGGCGTGCCCCAAAAACGATTACGACTTATGGACCAGTCTCGTGCATTTTCAAGCCATTTACCAAATAAACCATCTTTGATATGACCTGGTATCCAGTTGATTTCTTGGTTAAGTTCAACCATACGGTCTTTAAATGCCGTTACTTTTACATACCATGAAGGTACTGCCTTATAAATCAGGGGCGTATCGGTTCTCCAACAATGCGGATAGTTATGGATATATTGTTCGGTTTTTATCCAACTACCTTGTTCTTTTAGTTTAATAATAATTGGGTCATTTGCTTCAAAAACTTGAGTTCCCTCAAAGTCATTTACTTCACTAGTAAACTTCCCTGCATTATCGACAGGACACACCAGTTCAATCCCTTCTTTTTCGCAAATAATCTGATCATCTTCGCCAAAACCAGGAGCCATATGTACTATACCAGTACCATCTCCCTCAACAACGAAATCAGCAGCGAAAACTTTAAAGCTATTTGGATGAGTTTTAAAATAGTCAAATAAAGGCTGATAGCTTAATCCTTTTAGGTTTTCGCCCTTAATAGTGACTAATTCAGTATTTTCATTTATCCCTAATTCCTTGGCATAATTTTTAACAGCAAACTCACCAATAATGTAACATATATTTTCTTTCACTACGCACGCATAATTTATCTCTGCGCTAATTGCCAAGGCCAAATTAGACGGCAAAGTCCATGGAGTTGTTGTCCATGCTAAAATACGATATTCATCGCAACCACTCGTAGCTCCATTTGGCATGTCATTTAATTTAAAGCTAACAGTAATTGCCTTATCAGCCCTTTCCCTATAAGAGTTATCCAACCTAGTTTCAAAGTTTGATAATGGAGTTTCGCATGCCCAAGAATAAGGCATAACCCTCATCGACTCATATATTAAACCTTTTTTATATAATTCCTTAAATGCCCAAAGTACTGACTCCATATAGCCAGTATCCATAGTTTTATAGGAGTTTTTAAAGTCTACCCACCTGGCTTGACGGTTTACATATTTTTCCCAATCCTGAGAATATTTCATCACTGAACTACGGCAAAAATCATTGAATTTATCAACACCATACTCATTAATCGCTATACGCCCTGAAAACCCAAGCTCCTTTTCTGCCCCCATTTCTGCTGGTAGTCCATGACAGTCCCAACCAAACCTACGCTCTACCTTTTTACCCTTAGTTGTTTGGTACCTTGCATAAGTATCCTTTACAAAACCGGTAAGCAAGTGACCATAATGAGGTAACCCATTAGCAAACGGTGGGCCGTCATAAAAAACAAACTCATTATCTGCAGACGTTGAATTCCTATTATCAATAGATTGCTGAAAAATATTATTTTCTTGCCAATATTTAAGAATTTGATTTTCTATTTGTGGAAAATCTACGTTTGATATTACTTCGGGATAATGATTTTTATTGCTCATACATTTGATATTTTAATTTATTTTCAAGAAAAGAGCCTAGCAATAGGAATATCTTCTATTTTTGGCATCTTGATATTGTTCTTAAAACTAGCAATATTGATAATATTATCAAGTGCATTTTTGATAAAATCTTTAGTGTCTTTATGGTTTTCTGAATTATCACCAAAATAAAATACCTGAGCTGCTGCATACACACTAAGAAGTAGACCTCTTTTGGTATAATAATTAAAGTCACTGGACTTATCACCAGCATATTTCCAAATTATATCACAACTACGGCACGCTACTTCTGTACCAGAAATAATGTTTGTAGGCACTAAGTAATAACCAAAGAACCTCATCGCTACTTTTTTCGTTATCACTCCAAAAATCCTAATTTCAAGGGCTAGAGCGATTTGATCACGTATTTTTTTAGGTTTATCTAATTCAAGTAATTTTTCAAGCATCTGACTATCAAGCCACCCTTCCAAAGAACTTACTATTTCTTGTGTACCTGATGGAAAAATTATATGACGATATCCAGTATCAAGGCCCATATTAGATTCAGCTAAGTTAATTAGATCTTCTGACCAAGATGCAGTCTCTAGCAACTTCAATAACTCTTTAAAGAAGTTAATTCTTATTACCTGCTGTTTCTTTTCGACATCGCTCATTTTGTAACCTTTTCACTTGACAGCCTCGCTAACTATATAGATAATGAACTCTTATTACAACAAAATGCCGACCAGGAGGTAATTTCTAGTGGCAGTACATATTAGTGTTCATGGTGGAAACAGCGAAAAAGCAATCAGCGATCTTAAAAGAAAGATGCAGAGAGAGCTGGTATTCCGTCAAATGAAGACATCTCGTTTTTATGAAACACCTTCTTCGAAGAGAGTTCGTGAAAAACAAGAGTCTGATAGACGTATAAGAAAAAACAACCGCAGAAAGAGAATGGAAGGCTAATTCTCAGGGCGTTGTTAGTTGAATTTTAAAAAGCTTCAGTGTTTACGCTGAAGCTTTTTTGTTTTAAACAATAACCAGCAAAACTATAAAGAGTTCCACTAGACTTAGGCTAGTATAAGAGCGCATATCAAATTGGGTGATTAAATACCTATCATGACAAAAAGGACTTATGTAGCATCACATATAGATTAACGTATATTAATACACTTGACAAAATCAATACGCTATGTTTATATGCACATAGCATATAGACAATCCATTGCCTACTAACAATTATAAATATAAAACACAAGGAATATTACTATGTCAAAACTAAAATTAACTACTCCTAATGTTCAAAGTTTCTGTCAACTAGCGACTAATCTTAATGGAGGAAACGCCGGGAATGCGGGCATAATGCATATTAATGGAGGCGTTCTAGGAACACAAGCCAATCCATCAACAGTTAATAATGTTAATGATATCGAAGTGGAAAACAACCATAACCTTACTATTACAGATAGCACTACTCACATAGCTGTAATTAATCTTACCTCTGGTACCATTAACCTTCACAATAGCCATGTGGCTAATGGGGCCAGCATACTAATGTTGTTGTTGGCAATAATAGTACATTAAACATCACTGGAACTGATATTTGCATGGGTTCTTTAACAGTAAACTTAAATTCAACTCTTAACTTTACTCACAATGGGCATAATTATATTTTCCAAACTCCAAATGCGATAGGTATTATTGGTAACAATGCTGCTGTAGTAGTTCAAAACATGGATAAACTACTTACTATCTGTGAGTTTATAAACAATAAATGGATGAATGATAGTGTTTTTGCTCTTGAAGAAATATGCTATTTAAGAGACTACCAAAAGTTAGATCTTAATTTTGTCAGCCTTTTTATGGAACAAAATAAGATGGTAAGTACAAGTGCTATAAATCGCTTTATCGCTCAAAACTATTTCGAGTTTGCAGACATAACTCATGACATCAATCTAACTGGCAGCACCTTAGAAGGAGCTGGCCCTTACAATATTACAGAAGAGATCTGTTCTTGGCTTAAGCTTGATGATGTCAAGCTATTTGGTGATGCACCTTCAGCAGAAGTATAAGCATTATAATTTGACATAGCCCTTCTTTTATGTCATTCCCGCGCAGGCGGAATCTAGAAAAGCTAGTCTTCACCTGGATTCCCGCCTGCGCGGGAATAACAATTACTCTGTAATAAATTACGCTATCTCAAGTTGATTTACTACATAGTCCCTCCGTCAAAACTCTCCCCGCCTGAATTAACAAGGGGTTTCATGTCATAAACAGCTTACAAAATCCATAAGAAAATGGTATAATTACCGCATAAAGCTTACGGATTTTAAAATTATGCCTATAGAAAATATTACTTTTCTCCAAAAACAAGAAAGGTTATTTGAAGAGAAATTATCTACAAAACTAAATCCTAAAAACAAGTTATATAAACTAAGGGATTTAGTAAATTGGTCTGAACTTGAAGCCAGAGCATTGCCTAACATTGAAATCAAGCAATTTGGTAGAAATAAGAAAGATCATAGAGTAATGCTAGCACTATCAATGCTTCAAGCTATGTACAACGGTTCTGATTCGTTTACGGAGGAAGAGCTAAAGGAAAATATTTATTGGCAATATTTTTGTGGTTATGAATATTTGCAGCAAGATCTTGATGTGTCTGAAG
>NZ_JARJFB010000102.1:0-7080 GCF_034554655.1 Candidatus Megaera venefica | reverse complement strand
ATCTCTTATATAGTTGCATACAAGTTTAAACTTTATGTTGGCTTCATAACTTCCTCCTTTGTATTCGTGGCACACAGTCATCACAGTACCTTATTAGATCAATGTGTTCTTTTGCTTGTGATTTAATTTCTTTCTTAAACCATAAGTCTAGTACATAATGAAGATAGATATTTGCAAGCAATGGACTAATCACTCCTCCTTGAGGAGTTCCTACATCCGTTGCTAACTGTTTTCCATCCTCAACTACTCCAGCTTTTAAGAATCTCCTTACTAACCATAATAAATTACGATCAACAATTTTCTCCTCTAAGCATCGTTGTAGCCAATAGTGATTAACATTATCTATAATGGTACTCAACCAAGCACCCCATTGCTGACCGCTTCCCCGTGTACATAGCTTTCCTATGCTCTGAGTACTATCAGTCAGTCCGACTTCTTCTATATCGTTTGTCAGTTCTCGCCTATTTTGACTTGTCCCAACATACTCTTCCGAGAACATAGAAGATCTCCCAAGTTTACGTAAACTCCATCTCATACCATGCCGCGGACTTAGACCCCGATAGAGTGAGTGATGACTTACCATTGCGTCATCCTTCATGCTGCCTTCCGTACAATGTAACACGTCGGCCTCTATAATCTCGAACATTTCGGAGCTCAACACCTTCACTTACGTTGCGGCCTAATATGTCGCTTCTATTGGCTTCACTACATTCGTCACCTCCTGCAATGCAATAGTCGCTTCTATGCTGTTGGTTAGACTTTACATAGATCGGATTCTCACCGACTGAATTTTACGCACTTTCCTTGGCGCTCACATTGACATTCCACCCATAGAATGTTCGTGTTCTTTTTTAAATTCAAGTTTATTCATTATTTCTTGCAGACGAGGGATAGACTTTTTATATACCGCTATATCTGCGTAAGCATGAGCAGGATTGGCAATTTCATGATTCAAGTACTTCATAGGACAATCAAATATTGTGTCTCCCATCTTTAAACGCTCATGTTTAATCAAACGGTTAATGTTTGTATTGACGAAGCTGCCGTGATGCTCTACGGCTGATTTAGTTAGTTCTTTTATAGTAGCATGCGTATCTTCACTATTTTTAAGTTGTTGCAGTAAATCTTGTTCAGGGATAATTTTATGCTTCGTTATATGTGTCATTACATTATATAGCTCTTGCATTACATTATCTTGTTGTCCGCTATGAGCTTTTTCAATCGAATTTAATAGGCTTTGAGAATGCTCTTCGGGATATTTTATAGTATTATGTAACGAGGCTAAAAATTCTTGTTGCTCGTTCGTTATTTGTAATACCTCCGGCAGAGTTCTAGCTTGTGCCTTTTGACGACTAAAGCTATTTAAGTTTGTTTGCACTAGGCGGTTTTCAAGTTCTCTGTCTAGATTTACGTAAGCAGACTTTAAACCGCTTGCGTTCTTTAATTCTTCAACGATTGTAGAGCTATCTTTAAGCCCCGCCTCTATACTATCGTCCACGGTTTTTCGTAAAACCGATACTATATTATCTTGCTGCCCTATACGTGCCTCGGCAACTTTATTTAACAAGGTTTTAGAATGTTGATCCGGATATTTGATAGTATCGTTTAATTCGGCGAGATACCTTTGCTCCTCGGTAAATAAAGTCATTAACTCTTCGGGTAATTTAGCTTCAAGCTTGGCTATCGTAAATTTATTTAGAGTTGATTTTATGTTATGAGCTTCAAGCCCTTGATCTAGATGTATATAAGTGTTTTTAACATCCGTTGTTTTTTGCAGCTCATCAACGATTACACCCAAATCCTTAAAACTTGTTTCTATAACAACATTTACGGCTTTTTGAAGAAGCGGGATTATATTACCGTCTTTGACCGCATAGGCTTTGTTAATAGAGTCTAACAAGCTAAGTGAATGAATATCCTTATATTGCAAATTACCTTTTAATTCAGCTAAGAAGCTTTGCTCTTTGGATAATACGCTAATTATTTCTTCCGGTAATTTAGCCTCAAGCTTTTCTTGAGCGAAGTTACTTAAATTTGTTTGTACATGATGTATCTCAAGTGCTTTCTCTAAGGCTATATAAGTGCTTTTAAAATCGCCTGAGTTCTTTAATTCACTTACAATTTCATCCGAAGTTTTAATTCCGCTCGTTAAAGCACACCGTATCGATATATCCAACTTCTTTACTACCTGATCGGATTTTTGAGCATAAGCTAGATCGATTAATTCCCGTATATCTTTTTGTTCATCGGGATATTTTATATTTTCATGTAAGCCTGACATAAAATCTTGCTCTTTTTTTATAATCGCAATCATTTCTTGTGGAGAATTAGAGGCAAGTTTAGATACCTTAAATGATTCTAAATTTGTTCTAATATAATGGTTTTCAAGCCTTTTATCTAAAGTAGTATGAATATCTTCGATATTGATTGTGGATTTTAACGTTCTCATGATTTCTAAATCCGTCATAGAGCCTTCTTTTTGAGCTTCTACGATAATTTTTTTGGTATCTTGTAAGAGCGTAGGTTGTTCTTGCATTATTTTAGCGGCTTCACATACTTTATAGTCTTTAAATGCATAATGTATCATTGCATGCTTATGATTTTCCTTAAGGCTAACGAATAATTGCTGCTCCTTAGCTACGACGTCAAATAATTTATTAGGATTAGTCGCTTGTTCTTTCTCTTTATTAAATAGGTTACGATGATTAGTTATATAGCTATGTAAGGCATCGTTACATAGTTCGTTTAAATAATTTAAATGCCCGCCCTTGGGCTTATTACTAAGTTCCCCTATTAATTGTTTAGGATTAAACTCACCGCCGAAAGTTCTAATATCCTCTATTACTTCAATATGGTTGTGATATGATCTTTCAGCATACATTACTCCACCTTTAGTGCCGGATAACTCGTCAACTCCTCTTGCCACACTATATTTAAAGCTATTCAGTAACTTATCTTCGTTGATATTATACTTACTGACATAAGCGAGGTCTTTTTGGGCTTCCGAGCTTAATTTATCTAACTCCTTAGGGTTAGCAAAAAACTCATTCAAAGTCTTTGCTTTTAGACTACTAATTACAGGATTAAAAATATCTTTAATATCTGATGCACCGCGTACCTTATCTTTTTGTAATATATCATTAAAATCACCGATCTCACTTGGGCTAACGATTCTAACTGTCGCTCCTCGCATCCGTAAAACATTACTAGCTTCAGCGGTAATTCTAGAAGTAATAGAGGCTTCGCCGTCATTATCTGCAGCTATTATTACTCTTTCATTTTCTTTAGGTATGTAATTCTTGATATTACTTATACCGAGCGCACATATTATTTTGGCATCAATACCAATACCCGCTTGCTTGATCGACAAAGCAGTCTCTAAACCTTCGGCTATTATCGTTATATTATCGTGCCGACTTTGTTGATTAGAATTGCTAATTTCTACAAAAGAACCGGCAATTTTGCCGAATGATTTTCTAGGACTACTAACGGTTGCTTTATTGTTTGTTCTTCTATCAAGTAATAATTGCTGACCTCCGGTGATATTACCGCTATCGTCTCTAGCAAAAGCAATAATCGTGGGTAATTTTTTACCTAAATCTTTATCGAAGATATCCGCCGTTTTAATATCCGAAGCTAAATCGCAAGTAATACCCCTAGCGTTCGCAAGATACTTGTAAGCCGTACTATTATGCTCGATTACTTTTGCCCTACTATATAGATTCTCGGCTTTTTTAACCTTGGCATCTTCAATTGAGCTTGAAGAGGTTGCTTGTTTGTAATGATCTACGTACCTATCTTTTGATTCATGATCATAAACTAACTTTAATACGCTAGACCCGCTAATACCGACAATCCCGCGCAAATAATTAGCAGCTTCTTTAAAATCGCAATTTTGTTTTTCTTGCACTAAATCAAATAAGTCACCACCCTTGCCTTCTTTGAAATCATACCAAGTACCTCTTTTCTCACCGGTGATTTTAACTATGAAGCTTCCGCCGCTGCCGAAGCGTAAATTAGTACCGTTAGATAAATGCTTATTGGGTTCGCCGAGTAAATCTCTGGCTATTCTTTCTGCACTTATGTTTACTTCTTGACGTAATTTTATATCTTCTTGTTCGTAATTTATTTTTTGAGTACGCGCTTTATTTTGTAAGTATTCTCTACTAGCATAAAATCTCTCTTTCGGAGTCGATCTTTGTTTTTTGCCTTCCGTAATATTGCTCTTAAGTTGCAAGTTTTGCTCTAAAACGCTACTATTAACGTTTGAGGCATCGCCCGAGGACTTAAATGCAATATTATTTTGGACTTTTGACGTATTATGTAACCCCGTGCTTTGCTTAATATTATAACCTCCTACTACAGCTCTTTCCTCTAATTCAAGTACGTTCTCATTAATATGATCTTGATTTATATTAAGGGTATTTGATCGATATTCATGAACTAAATCTAAAATTTCTTCAACCTCCGCTTTACTAACCTCAGACTTTTCAAAAACGTAATAACCTGCGTCTATTTTGTTTTTATCGACAAAGCTCGTTATTTGTTCTTTAAACTTCGAACTAACTTTGCCGTAAGTTTTAGCTAGTAATCCTTTGTTTTCTAGAGTCTTTTTAGCTTCTAGGTCTTCGCGAGTCAAATAGTTAATACTACTCCCCGCTTCAGGGTTAAAGCCCAGTTGTCCTATCAAATGATCGTCGGTTTTTGTCGCAAGCTTGTTTGTGTATAGATGAATATCTTTGATATGACGGCTCATGGCAACGTAAGAATTTCTATTGGTAGAGAATCCGTCATGTAATACATATACGTCTCTAATTGAGCTACCTTGGGCTTTATAAACGGTAGAAGCATAACCGTGCTTAAACCCGCTAAACTCACTCGGGTTAAATTCTACCTCACGCCCCTGATCGAGTTTTACTACAAACTTTGTAGAGCTTACCGCTTCCAAGTTACCGAAATCACCGTTACTTAAATTAAGTTCTTTATTACTCTGATTAAAGACGATACGGTCATTTTTCATAAAGAAGAAATCCTTAGCGTCTTTGGTAATTGATATTTCCGTCCCGCTTAAAATATTTTTTGCCTTTAGCAACTCTCTTGCCCCTGCATTTAAGGTGTCAACATCGGTATTTTTAACGGCTATAATTAACCTGTGCCGAACGCCCTCACTACTATCGTTCCAATTATTAAGCAGCTGCTCCGCCGAATCTATTGTGGTAGTTGCGCTATATAAACGGTTGTTAGATTTTAGTATATTTATCCCGCCTCTTATATCGCCGTTCGAGAAGCTAAGAGCAACATCCTTACCCCATTCAAGTTCTTGTCGCTTAATGTCGTTCATCTCGCAACTACCGAATTCATCGGCAAATACCTCAAACATCCCTCCGCGAGAGACGGACGACAACTGTCTCTCGTCTCCGGCTAAAATAACGTTACAGCTTCTGCTAGCGGCTACTCTTAGTAATTCGCAGTAGTCGTCGTTACCGACCATACCCGCTTCATCTATAACAATTAGGCTGCCTTTAGGAAGATCGGCTCTATTATTGTGTAATTTGAATAAAAATCCTTTGATCGTATCGCAAGTTTTATATCCGACTTGTTCAAGCTCCTGTTTTGCTTTATGAGTAGGAGCAAGCCCGATTACGTTTACTCTAGAGTAGCTAGCGATTGACAATAATTTGCCTAGCACGTGACTTTTACCCGTACCCGCACGTCCTCTGAGGATTCTCAAGCCCCCGCTTGCTAGTAATAAATGAGATAACGCACCAGATTGCTGAGTATTCAAAGATCGGTCTTCGCTTATTATTTTACTAATCGTACTAAGCTCCGTACCGGTACTATTTAGTATTAAATTCTTTTGATTTGCTATATATCCGCCGAGTCGCACTAGCTTTAATTCTTCATCTCTAACCTCAGTAATAGTATAAAAACCGCTTTCTCCGCCGCCTTTGTGATATAGAGGCATTATTTGATCTGAATTTAGAGCTTCAAGAACTAGGCTAGCGGCTTTTTCATGATTAGGAATACATTTCACTGCTCTTTCCAGATCTTTTTCAGTAAAAATACTTGCATGTTTAGTAACTCTAGCAATAACATCCGCTCCGGTTTTTAACAATTCTATGTTAGCAAATTTACGTTCCTCATTGCGAATTACCGCCTCATTCAAGACGCTACGCATACGTATAGGACCGATATGTTCTTGAGTGATTTCTCCATTTAAATCTACACGATTCGACATGCCGTACTCTTTGAATTTATCATTCTGCACATCTCTCCAGAAAATATTATTATCTATTTCAGGGGTTTTTTGTACTTTGCCGTATTTTACTTCAGGCTGTAAATCAGTTGCTTTTCTATCGCTAAATTCCTTTCCGTTCTCTGCAAATCTACGTGTAGTAACTAATAAATGTGCATGCCAATTAATATCATCACCGTGCGGCTTATGGATATCCACTTGCACGCCGAGACCTTCTTTTATCCACCCTTTTCTATTAATAAATTCATGAACCATTTCTAACTTTAATTCTAGAGAAACGTTAGTTTCTTTAGGTAAAGCAAGTAACCATTCTACATAAAGCTGACTATCTTTGCGTTTTTCTATTTTCTCTACTTCATTTGCCAGTACTGCTGCATTTTTAAATTTCTTATCTACATAATCGGGCAACATAATATCATGATAAACATTATCGCTACGTCTCTGCCAGTTATAAACAACACCTGTTTTTAAATCTTTTATTTTATCTCTAGCATTATATGCACTCTTACAACAGGCGTTAGCTCCTGAACTCCTACTTACATATTCCGGATGTGCAAATGCTATTGCCATTATTAATAACTAAAATAAATAATTAAAATTTAGTATATTTTATTTTGAGTCGGCGTAAAAAGCAAGTGTTATTCATAACACATGTTGCGTATAACAAAACTGCAAGCAGTGTTTGCCATAACTTTAAGCTCAGCTCAGGAAAAAAGATTTGTAATATTAGGCAGCATCGTTAAGTATAAATAAATAGGTATGGTAGGCAACGAGGAAATATATTACATTGTTATAGTAGTTAAAGAGAGTTGATAGTATTAAGT
>NZ_JARJFB010000101.1:0-7188 GCF_034554655.1 Candidatus Megaera venefica | reverse complement strand
GAATTACAGGTAAATTCGTTAACCATTCTACTTGTCTAAAGTTCAAAAACTCCAAATTTTGACCAAAACTCTACGTAAAATTTATCAAAAAATATCAATCGATAAACTCCCAAATCTACCTTTTTTGTGAAATTTTTTTAAATCACATGATTCTTATCAATTTTGGCGGGGAGACTAGCTAAAAACTTAGACACCTTACCCACGCTTCCCAATCCCTTTCTCCTAGATTTTTTTCAAACGAAAGAACATCTTGGCAAGTTTGCTTACAAATATCATGACTTGGAATAATTAGTTCAGAATTACAAGAAAGCGCAGCCATTTGAGTTTTGCAAGCAAGCTCTAGATGATAGCAATAAAACAAAGCCTCTTGAATTGTCTCGCCGCAGGTAATAAATCCATGATTACGAAGAAACATAACCTTCTTATCCGCAAGATCCAGAACCATTGGATCACCATGCTTTGAATCATCAAGCGCAAGCGCATTGTAAGTATGATAACTTACGCCTTCATAAAAATGCAATGCCCATTGACTGATTGGTAGCAAACCTTTTTTCATAGCGGATACTGCAACGGTTGCTATGGTATGTAGATGAAAAATGGAGTTAAGCTCATCTCTATTTCGGTAAATAGTACCGTGAATTACATATCCTGTTTTATTATATTGCTTCTCTTTTCCTTCAATAATTTCACCATTCAAAGAAACTTTTAATAGACTAGAAGGTGTGACTTCATCAAAACGATAACCAAAAGGGTATATATAATAATAGTCAGCTCCTTTTGGCCTTGCGGATAAATGAGTATATGTATGATCATCCATCCCAAGCTTTGCAATTATCCTGTAAGCATACGCTAGATCTTCTTTTATTTTAGTATCCATATTATAGCTTCTTAACTGAATTAGGTGAGTTAATTTTAGGCAGCTGCGCATCGTATATGAATACGTGAGCACAGGCTAATCTTGCGAAATTAACTCACCTAATTCAAGTTAATTTGCTACAGTCATTTACATGGCACAGTTAACAAAGTTAGTATAACGAAGTAGATTTATGGCCATTTTCGCCTGCAAAACCGGAATGTATTCAATAAATACAAAACTAGGCTTTGAGAACGAAAATAACACGTAAATTGACCATTAGACTAACTTTTACGCTGCTTCTAGTCGATAATAGTCCATCTGTCTATAACTTAAAGCTTCAGCAATATGATCTTTTCTTACATTGTTTGAACCTGATAAATCTGCAATAGTCCTGGCAACTCTTAGCACGCGGTTATAAGCACGCATAGATAACCTAAATTTTTTAGCAGCTTCATTAAGAATATCTTTGCCCTCATCAACAGGGATCGCATAATCAATAAGCAATTGGCCGTCAAGTCCATTGTTTAGCCTAATATTATACCCTTCATAACGCTGAGATTGAATCTCATGGGCACGTTTTACTCTTTTTGCAACACATTCACTCCCCTCTTCTCCTGAAACAGATAGTATCTGCTCATATGCAAATCCTTCTTCAAAGGACCCAACTTCTATATGTAAATCAAAACGATCTAAAATTGGTCCAGATATTTTTGATTGATAGCTAGTTGCGCATGAAGGTGCTCTACTACAAGCTTTAAACGGATCATTCAAATAGCCACATTTACATGGGTTCATAGCTGCTATTAATTGAAAATTTGCTGGATATTCAATATGAGCTCCAGAGCGAGAAATCAGCACCTTTTTTGTCTCTAAAGGCTGACGAAGAGCCTCTATAACCCCAGTATTAAATTCAGGTAATTCATCTAAAAACAACACGCCATTATGCGCTAAAGAAATCTCTCCTGGTTTTACTCTTCTGCCAGCGCCCCCACCAACCATAGCCGCTACAGTACATGAGTGATGAGGAGCTCTAAATGGACGTTCTTTTGTCAGACAACCATTTTCTAAATTACCGGCTATACTAGCAATAGTGCTGCACTCAAGAATCTCTGCTGACGAAAGTTCTGGCATTATGCCGGGTAATCTAGCGGCAAGCATTGACTTTCCGGCACCAGGAGGACCAAACATCAATAGGTTATGGCCGCCAGCTGCCACGATCTCAAGGGCTCTTTTTGCCACCTTTTGGCCTCTTATATCCTTTAAATCTGGATAATTCACATCGGAACGAAATAGCCCCGCTGAAGGTTGGTGCAGGCTTTGTGTTCCTTTAAAGTGATTTACCAATTCAAGTAAATTACCTGGAGCAAGGATATTTTCATTACCCGACCAGGCAGCTTCAGCACCATTGCTTTTTGAGCATATCAAACCCTTTCCGCGCGCTGTTGCACCCATAGCCACAGGCAGAACTCCGCTAACTGGCAGTATATTACCATCAAGCGACAATTCTCCTAAAATAAGGTAATTACTTATCTCGTCAGCAGGCAGCGCCCCCATACTAGCTAGAATTCCAGCGCTAATTGCCAAATCAAAGTGACTCCCCTCTTTTACAAGATCCGCAGGAGCCAAGTTAATCAATATCTTTTTTGCCGGCAAGCTCAGTCCAATTGATGATAAAGCAGCCCTGACTCGCTCTTTAGATTCGGCGATAGTTTTATCAGCGAGACCAACAATTATAAACTTAGGTATACCAGGTTCAATCTGAACCTGGACGTCTACATCAATAATATCAATACCATTAAAGGCTAAACTGGCTACTTTTGTTATCATTTATGGTTTTTTCATATGATGGATAATTGCATTATTTTTCATGAAGATTTTTACCTAATTATCAATTTTATATAATTTTCAAATATGGTAAGATCAAATCCATTCTTCATCTACAACAGTTTTATCAGTTCTTCGGTCGCCCGTATTTAAAGTTCCTGCTTTCTCCACCAAAAGCACATGCGCCTCATCATTAGCTACTGGTTTATGCTCCACACCTTTTGGTACTATAAAACTTTCACCAGCTTGTAATAATACTTCTCTATCTCTCATCATAATAGTTAGTTGGCCAGCAACTACTATAAAAAGCTCATATTGTCCTAAAATTTTAGGAGTCCAGGTTTCAGAAAATTTGTCAAATTTTTCTTTAAAATTAATAACTCCATTCACAACCCACTCCTCAATTTTTTATTTAATAAGATATAAAACAATAGTTATTACCACCCCTAAATTATAACGCCTAAATAAGAAACAACTGGACCATTCGCTATGGAAACCTATAAACACATATTTCGTTACCCAAAACTGGCATTATAATATGAATTTTGCTAAATCCATATTTTTCATAAAACCTGAGATTTGTTTATCAACAAATTTACTATCAATTTTTATCTTTTTATTGCTTGTATCACTAGCTTCAAAACTAACTTCCTCAAGCAAATTTTCAAGTATAGTGTGTAATCTTCTTGCACCAATGTTCTCTATTTCTACATTAAAGCTTGCAGCGTAGGTAGCTATTGAGTCAATTGCATCATCAGTAAATTCAAGGGCTACTCCTTCAGTACTAATCAATGCTATGTATTGCTTGATTAAACTTGATTCAGGCTCAGTCAAAATTTTTACTAGATCATCCTTAGTTAGAGAAGTCATTTCTACTCGGATTGGTAAACGCCCTTGCAACTCTGGTAATAAATCTGAAGGCTTAGACAAGTGAAAAGCACCCGAAGCTATAAACAATACATGATCAGTCTTGATTGTGCCATATTTTGTGACAACGCTTGTCCCTTCAATAAGCGGAAGCAGGTCTCTTTGTACGCCTTCTCTGCTTACTTCTGGACCCTTTCCTTCCGACCTAGAAGTAATTTTATCTATCTCATCCAAAAACACTATACCATCATTTTCAACTGAGTTTACCGCAATAGCAATAGTCTTTTCCTCATCAATCATTTTATCTGATTCTTCTGACGTAATGATGCTTATAGCCTCCACCACTGTCAGCTTCTTTTGTTTCATTTTATCTCCACCAAACGCCTTTCCCAACATATCGTTAATGTTAAGAACCCCCATGGCGCTACCTGGCATCCCAGGAATTTCAAAACTACCGCCTCCAACTGGACCAGTATCCTTAACGCTAATTTCAATTTCAGTTGTGTCAAGCTCACCATTCAAAATCTTTACTCTGAACTTATCTCTAGTTTCAGAAGAAGCTGATTTTCCTACAACAGAATCTAAAATGCGCTCTATTGCGGTGATTTTTGCTTTTTCTTCAACTTCTTTCTTAGCCTTTTCTTTTTGATATGAAACTGATATCTCTACTAGATCACGAATTATCGACTCTACATCACGTCCAACATAACCAACTTCAGTAAATTTAGTCGCCTCAACCTTGATAAATGGCGCTTCAGCTAATTTTGCCAATCTTCTTGCTATTTCAGTTTTACCAACACCAGTAGACCCAATCATTAAGATATTTTTCGGTACAATCTCACTTCTCATTGGCTCTGGCACTTGAACACGACGATATCGATTACGCAATGCAACTGCTACAGCTTTTTTCGCTGATTTTTGACCTACAATAAACCTATCAAGTTCCGCAACTATTTCAGCGGGGGTTAATCCCATTTTATTTTTTGAACTCATTTAACCTTCTCAGTAATAATATTATGATTTGAAAATACACAAATATCTGCTGCAATATTCATAGATTTTAGCGCAATTTCTTCAGCGTTCATTTTTGTCTCAATAGACATCAGAGCTTTCGCTGCTGAGAGAGCAAAAAATCCCCCTGAACCAATAGCAGCTACATTACCTTCTGGCTCTATTACATCTCCATTACCTGTTACAATTAATATGTTATCTTTATCAGCTACAATCAACATAGCTTCAAGCTTACGTAAGTATTTATCCGTGCGCCAGTCTTTAGCCAGTTCGACTGCGCTCCTAAGCAACTGATTTGAATATTTATCAAGCTTTGCTTCTAGTCTTTCAAATAAAGTAAATGCATCGGCTGTTGATCCAGCAAAGCCTGCAACAATTTTATTACCAGATAGCGTCCTTAGCTTTCTAGCAGTAGCTTTTACTATATGATTTCCTAGAGAAACTTGGCCATCTGCAGCAATCACAATATCTTTGCCTTTTTTTAGACAAAGTATGGTGGTGCCATGATGACTGGGGCTACGCGTTGAATTATCGGACATAATTTATTTCTATTTGTTTTATAAATGAACTTGTATAAATAGCATAAGTGATAGATAATCACCCTCATTCTAAATTGCAAGTAAGATTAAAAGATAATATTAAGAAGAATCACTCGAAACAAGGATATAATGTACAATAAGAATAATATTTTTGCTAAAATCATTAGCGGAGAAATTCCAGCTGAAAAACTTTATGAAGATGAAATGGTAATTGCAATTAAAGATATAAATCCTGCTGCTCCAATACACATACTTGTAATGCCTAAAGGAGAATATACTGATTTCGCTGATTTTGTTGAAAAAGCATCCCTTGCCGAAACTACTCACTACTTCAGAACTATTGCAAAAATTGCCAAAGATAATGGCGCTAATGAGTATCGTACTGTGAGTAACAAGGGAGCATCTTCTGGTCAATCTGTATTCCACTTCCATACCCACATTTTAAGTGGATCAAAAAACATCAATCTAGTAGATAAAAACCTATGAAAAAGAAATACGTAATTGCCCTAGTCGGAGCAACCGGAAACGTTGGCAGAGAAGTTTTAAACTATTTAGCTAGCAGAAATTTTCCTGTTAAACAAATCATTGCTCTAGCCTCGGAGAACTCGGTAGGTCGTCAAGTGAGCTTCGGTGATGACACACTAAAAGTAAACCTGATGAAAGGATTTGATTTTTCTGGCATAGATATCGCCTTTTTTTGTGCCGGCTCAGAAGTATCAAGAAAGTATGCTAAAGAAGCAGTAAGTAAAGGATGTATTGTAATTGATAAATCTTCATTATTCAGACTTGATGATAACGTACCGTTGGTTGTTCCAGAAGCAAACTTGCAAGTTCTCAAAAACTTCAAAGCCGGTATCATAGCAAATCCAAACTGCTGCACAATACCGTTATCTGTTGTATTAAAACCTCTTGATAACGCGGTTAAAATTAAAAGGGTTGTAATTTCAACATATCAATCGGTATCAGGTGCCGGTAAGTTGGCTATGGACGAATTATATAAACAAACAAAAGCTAAGTTCGTCTTTGAAAACCTTGATTCTCGCGTTTTTCCAAAACAAATAGCTTTTAACTTATTCCCACATATTGGAGAATTTAGAGAAGATGGTTCTACCGATGAGGAATATAAAATCCAAGAAGAACTTAAAAAAATAATAGGAAATCACATCAATTCGACAGTAACTTGTGTCCGGGTACCAGTTTTTGTTTCCCACGCGATGTCAGTTAATATAGAATTTGAAGATAGGATGGGAGCAGACGAGGCCGAAGAGTTATTATATGAAGCTGATGGAGTTGTTGTTCATAGCCTTGAAAATGAAATGAAATACGCAACCCCTATAGACACAGTTGAAAATGACGATGTGTTTGTTTCAAGGATACGAAATGACACTTCGAAAGTAAATTGTATTAATATGTGGATTTGCGCTGATAACTTAAGAAAAGGTGCGGCGCTTAACGCGGTCCAAATAGCGGAAGAACTTATAAAAAATTGACACTGATTTTAGTATTATGAAACTATCTGAAGATGACATAAACTTAGTCCAAAAGCATAAAGCTAAGTTTGCTTCCTTTAAGTATTTGGGAGATGATGGTTTTTTAAAACAGATTGATGTTCCCGCCAGAGCTATAAAAAACAGTATTTTTTTCGCGGCAACTAATCTTAACCTACATCCAATTAAGTCTAAAGCTTTCATTGACCCATTTAGAAGTGAATTAACAACCAGTTTTTACTGCGAAAATCATGCTAGCACCACAAATCAGCGTAATGTAGCTGAAAAAATTCATGATTCTGCTAATTATCCTTTATTTAATGAGTATTTTGCTCAAATTAGCTTTTGGGTTGTAGATGAAAGTTGCGAAAATAATGGTCTGCATTGTATAGCAGACCCAATCGATCAATACGCAAATTTAAGAGCAGACATAATTTCTACTCTAGAAAACATTGGAATTGAGTCAACTTATCACCATCACGGCAAAACAAATAATGAATCTGTGATTGGTATTAAGGGTAAGACAGTAATTGATCTTGCGGATAATATTATTATTACCAAGTTTATCATAGCAAATGTCTCGGCTAGCTACAGTACTCACATT
>NZ_JARJFB010000100.1:0-7287 GCF_034554655.1 Candidatus Megaera venefica | reverse complement strand
CTTCAGACACATCAAGATCTTGCTGCAAATATTCATAACCACAAAAATATTGCCAATAAATATTTTCCTTTAGCTCTTCCTCCGTAAACGAATCAGAACCGTTGTACATAGCTTGAAGCATTGATAGTGCTAGCATTACTCTATGATCTTTCTTATTTCTACCAAATTGCTTGATTTCAATGTTAGGCAATGCTCTGGCTTCAAGTTCAGACCAATTTACTAAATCCCTTAGTTTATATAACTTGTTTTTAGGATTTAGTTTTGTAGATAATTTCTCTTCAAATAACCTTTCTTGTTTTTGGAGAAAAGTAATATTTTCTATAGGCATAATTTTAAAATCCGTAAGCTTTATGCGGTAATTATACCATTTTCTTATGGATTTTGTAAGCTGTTTATGACATGAAACCCCTTGTTAATTCAGGCGGGGAGAGTTTTGACGGAGGGACTAGCAAGTTTTAATTCCTCATACCCCATGGGGTTTGAGGCTACTTTCGAACAAATATGTGAATATATGGGTATGGAGTATCTAGGTACTAGCTTTGTTTATAGTGGAACGGAAAATTTAGAATTTTTAAAAAATAACATTTCTCAGGTAGAAAAGGCAAAATTAATGCTTAGTATAACCTTAGTTTGATATAAAAACGATGTCAATTCCGGTTGAGTCGATCTATTTTTATGGCAAGAAGCGCTTATGCAACGTGATAAAGTTATCCTGAGCTTGACTCAGGATCCCAGGCAACGGAATGAAGATCCTGAATCAAGTTCAGGATGACAGACTTTTATTCTAATTGTCCGAAAATATTCACTTTTTATATCAAACTCAGGTTAATATAGATTCTATTATCCTATAACTTCTTCAGCTTCTCTTATCGCCTTAGTAAACAACCTGAAGAAGTTATCCGTAGTTTTGTTAGCTAGCTCTTCTGAGCTTATGCCTTTATGTAAAGATATGCTCTTCAAATGATTTTCTTTGTAGTAGATGGTGCTTAGGTTCTTTATTATAAAAATAATCAAGCCCAGTCTCGCCGAGTTCTATCACTTTATCATCAAAGACATTAAAGATATAAATTATAAAATTCAATCTTCAGTAAGAGATACTAGTCAGTAATACTTTTTACACCAGTCCATTTAGGGCAATATAGATAAGTCGGCCATTAACACTACCTCACCTTCTTCTAAACTTGTATTTTCTAATACCAATATTTGATCTGAAAAATTACTATTTGATAAGGCTTCTATTATTGCTACTCTCTCTTCAACTTCCGCACTTTTGTTCGCATGCATTATTCCATATAATGGATTAGTTGGAGTTTCATCTGCATCATAAGACATAACTAAGGCTTCTATTACTGCAAGGAAGCTTTTGATGTCCTTACTATAGACTTCGAATGGATGTTTTCCTGACTCGCCTACTATTCCTTCAAATGTTCTAACAAAACAGCCCATTACTAATTCAGTTTCAACTGAATAATCTTTAGGTTTGACATTGTTTGAAATATCTTTAAAAAACTTCTCTACAACATGGTCTAACATTTTAGCCGACATACCCGAGCTTGAAAGTATCTTATACACATTTTCAGCAAGAGGGTCCTGATCTTGCTCTAAAGGCCTAAAATCAATTACTGGTCTAAAGTCAGTTAAATTCCAATCATTTTGGATGATCTTATATAAATTTACTACCATTCCCCATGCGCATGAATGCATTTCTGTTATAACTTCAATGAATTTGTCTAATATGCCTATTTTTTTAGCTGTAAGGTAAACAAGTACCACTTCTTGTCTTGTTATCCATTTGTTATTGTGTTCATTACGAATATCTCCTGCATATTGGTCAATATCATCTAGATTTTTCAATCCTTTTTCAAGAGCTTCACCGCTTTGATCGCCAAGAAGAAGGCGTAAACGAACCTCGTTTGAAGCAATATAACTTCTTATTTCAGCGAAAATTTGACTATTATCAAGTGAGTCAATATCATAATCTTGATGTAAACCTTGTTGAATATCTCTAAATGGGTTCTCATTTAATGTATTATGTATATTATCAATATCTAATTTTAGGCTGGTTTCAGGTACTATTATCGAATTAGGCTCGCTTGAACCACATGCTCTAAGCAAACTTATGATTGGCATATGTGTTGGTCCTTCTGCATCTAATTTAGCTTTAAAAATATCTATTAATTTTTGACCGTTTTTATTTTCTCGATTCATCTTGAAAATTGGTAATCCCATTGAATCTTTCATAGTGATATAGTCTGCAACAGCTGTAAAGTCCAGTGGGTCTCTTGCAAGTTTCATCAGCAAACTATCCCCCAAAGCATCTCCTTCAATTTGTTGATTCCAATCAAGCGGGGCATTATGATTTAGCAATATTTTTATAACATGGTGATTGCCACGAGCAATTGCATCTGCTAAATCCATCATAATAGTATCAACATTAACAGCCCAACCTTCTGATAGTAGTTGATCAGCAAGACGTGGGTGGCATTTGATAGCATCTGACAAAGTGCGCAGTGGAACTTGTTCAATATGATACATTTGAGCTTCGTCTAGTAATCTGAGCATATCTTGAGCTTGATGTCGTAAATGAGGATTTGTCATCTTTTCTCTGACTATTTTGAAATGCTCAAACTCAACTTTTGCGCCATATTCGCGTAGAAGAACTGTAGCATGCTCAATATTATTCCAATCAATAAATTTACTAAGCAAAGTTTTTCCATCTTGCAAGGGAGTATCTATTATGCTGCTAATTTGCTCTCTGGTATATCCAAAGTTTAAAAATGACCGATCAGTTAAGCTTTGATGAAACCTGTAATCTTCAAGTAATTGCTGAGCTTGCTCTACTGTCAGAAAATCATTATTCAAAGCAGATTTAGATATAGGATCTATCTGATAAACAGAAGGGGTCTGAACCACTGAAATTGCTGCAGTTGCAATGTTAAAATTAATATCAATTTCTGCGGTAAGTGGAGCAGGGACTAAAACTGACGCATGCGTGGTACGTAATAATTCAGCAAGCTCATAATTACCTTGGCCTTGAGCAATTTCAAAGTGTTCAGCCTTAATTTTAGCACCTTGTTGTATCAGATTTATAGCAAAGTCATTCGCTCTTCGTTCAATCGCTATATCTAGTAAAGTTTTGTTATTTTCAACAGTAGAATTAATATTAGCCACCTTAGGAAGAAGAATATGGGTAATATTATTAGGGTCATAACCTATTAACATTGTTATAGCGTCCATTAGCTGGTTTTGAGCAATTTGCTCAGAATATTGGAAAAGTAATTCTATAGCAGCGCGTTGATCTGTATGGAAAGCCGTTGCTGCATTTTTTAAGGGTGTAGAAGTTGTTGTATGCGGATAAATTTCTGCTCCTTGGCTAATTAAATAAGTAGCAAAATCTAAATTTCCCGTCTGAATGGCCATGCCCAAAGGAGTAGCAATAACAGAGGAACTAACGAAATTAATATCTGCACCTCGTTTAATTAAATTTAAAGCCAAATCAGTATTGTTAATCGCTATGGCTGCATTAAGTGCTGTATCGTACAGATCAGGGAACTGTAGATTTATTTGAGGGTTATTTTCTAACAACAATTCAATTCCATCTTTAAAGCCTGCTCTAATAGATTGGATTAATGGAGTTGACCCATCTAAAACAAAGTTTAAATCTGCTCCGTTTACTATTGTAGCTCGTAGTTGTTCTATATTTTTAGCATTAATACTTTGAAAAACTGCCGCTTGTGCTTCAGGTGAATTTGTTTTCATGGGCGTGTTCTTTGAAAATTAATTAATTATTATAATATAATTGATTGAATTAGTAAAGAAAATTTAATAATTAAAGAAATATGGTTAAGAGGATGTAATAGGATAGAGCTATTCAAGTAGGGGGCTGTACGGGCAATATTTTTATGTAATTTAGAAACCTTAGATAGACCTTGTCGCCTTAGTAAATAACCTAAAGAAATTATCCGTAGTTTTGTTAGCTAGCTCTTCTAAGCTTACGCCTTTTAGTTCTGCTAAAAATTCGACTACATATTTAGTATATGAAGGCTCGTTGGTTTTGCCCCTTTTTGGTACAGGCGCAAGGTAAGGTGAATCTGTTTCAACAAGCAATCGATCTAGAGGCACATATTTGATTGCTTCCCGTAAGGATTCAGCATTTTTAAAAGTAACAATACCAGAAACTGAAATATATAAGCCAAGGTCTAGCATTTTAGTAGCAAATTCTTTCGAGGATGTAAAACAATGAATTAATCCAGGAAACTCTTTGTGCTTCTTATGTTCTGCAATTATATTTGTCGTATCTTCTTCGGCATCGCGTGTATGAATAATCACAGGCAGGCCATTTTCTTGCGATGTAAAGATATGCTCTTCAAATGATTTTCTTTGTAGTAGATGGTGCTGAGGTTCTTTATTATAAAAATAATCAAGCCCAGTCTCGCCAAGTCCTATAACTTTATCATCAGAGCTTAAACGAAGTAATTCTTCAGAAGGTGTTATTGTTTCAACTTCGCTAGGATGGACGCCAACAGATGCATATACGTTGTCAAACTTCTTTGCAATAGAGAGAATATTTTCAAAATTATCTAGCCTTGTACATATTGTTTGTAAGTATTTTACTCCAGATTCCTTTGCACGATTGACAATATTATCTGTACTGTCATAGTCATTAAGCATATCGAGATGGCAGTGAGAATCTACAATAATCATTTTTCAAACCTTGGAAATATAGGGCTTGGCTGCATAAGCGGGGATGAAGGTTTTAAAGCATATTCTTTGGTTAAATGGGAGAATGATCTTTGGCTGCTAGGCACGTTTAGCTGATCAAGAATTTTTGACGCTGAATCTGGTACAAACGGCTGCAGCATAATGCCAATAAATCTGAGTGACTCGAGCAAATTATATAGCACTTGATGCATTTTAACTGTATCCGTGTTTTTAAGGGCCCAAGGTGCTTCTTTGTCTATATAAATATTAGCTTGTTCACTGATATGAATAATATTATCTAGCACTTTGTTTATTTGAAACGCCTCCATAGCGACAATGTTTTGTTGTTGAATTGATAAAATATCAATTAGCAGAGGGGTGTTATAAGCTTCGCCAACATATGATGTTAACACGGGCGGAACGCTTTCGTTACAATGCTTGAATACAAATGAGCTTGTACGCTGCAAAAGGTTACCGATCTTATTAGCTAGCTCGCTATTATTCCGGGAAATCAAATTTTCCTTTGAGAAATTACCATCATTACCAAATGTCACTTCTCTCATTAAAAAATATCGAACTTGGTCAAGGCCAAATTCTTCGACTAAGGTAAATGGGTCAATTACATTACCTAGGGATTTAGATATTTTTTGACCTTCATTTGTCCACCACCCGTGGGCTACAATTGATCTTGGTAGGTCAAGGCCAGCTGCCATCAAAAACGCTGGCCAATATACTGCGTGAAATCTCAGTATATCTTTACCAACAACATGCGCAGAAGCTGGCCAATATTTTTTATACTGATTATCTTTATCTGGATACCCTAGAGCTGCTATGTAGTTTGTCAGAGCATCAAGCCAAACGTAAATTACATGTTCTTCGTTACCTGGAACCTGAATTCCCCAACTAAAGCTAGTGCGTGATACAGATAAATCTATTAATCCACTTTTTACAAAGCTGATTACTTCATTTCGCCTTGATTCAGGAATAATGAATTCTGGGTGGTTTTCATAATGCTCAAGAAGTTTGTCTTGCCATTTTGATAATTTAAAAAAGTAACTTGGTTCTTCAACCCATTCTACAGGAGCTCCAGTTGGAGCCAAGCCATCCTCAGTCAATTCTGTTTCAGAATAAAATGCTTCATCTCTGATTGAATACCAGCCTGCGTATTTTCCAAGGTAAATATCTCCACTTTCTACTAATTTGGACCAAAAGTGACGTACTGCTTCTTTATGTCTTCCTTCGGTAGTTCTGATAAAATCATCATTGGAGATATTTAATGTTTGCATCATTTTGAAAAATACTGCTGATGTTTTGTCAGTAAATTCCTGTGGAGGTAGAGCGTATTTTTCAGCTGATTTCTCAACTTTCTGACCATGCTCATCTGTTCCAGTTAAGAATTTTACGTCACGTCCAGCCAAGCGCATGAACCTGCTAATAACATCGCAAGCTATGCTTGTATATGCATGCCCTATATGCGGTACATCATTAACATAATAAATTGGCGTAGTTATAAAAAAAGGCTCTGAAGCAGACATTATGTTTAATTATGAATTTAGTGCTACAGGATGATAGTTTTTAATTGCGATATTATCAAGTTAATTCATTTAATGCTTCATTTATAGAGGCCAAAAGCTCTGATTGCTTATAAGGTTTATATAGTAGTTTAACATTAGTTTTAACATGTTTTTTTAGTTCTTCTTCTTGAGAAACAAGGCCGCTTTGAAAAATAAATGGTACATTAGCGAATCTTTCATCTTCCTTTAATTTGGAATACACCTCATAGCCATTTATATCAGGTAGCATAATATCAGACAATACAAGAGCTATGCTGCCTGCATACCTCTTGGCGAGCTCTATTGCCTCGTTCCCTGAGTAAGCACTAACCAATTTGTAATCGGTAAAATTAGGGATGATTAATTCTACCAAAGTATGGCAAATTTTTTCATCATCAACAAATAGTATTAAGTTTCTTTTTTTCATGAGCTTAATGTCAATGAGATTATTTTATAGGGATAAAGAATTCTATTGTAGAACCGATATCTGGATTATTTGAAGCAAAAATTTTACCATCGTGGGCCTCGACAATTTCTCGACATATTGTCAAACCAAGGCCGTCTCCTTTTATTTCTTGTCCAATAGAGCCGCGATTAAATGGGTCAAATATAGTGTTTAATGCTTCCTTAGCAATTCCTATTCCTTCGTCTTTTACAGAAATAAGGCAACTATCAATACTATCAATCTTAACTAGCTGAGCTGAAATAGTTATTTTGCCTTGATCTGAATAATTTACCGCGTTAGAAATTAGATTTGAGAGCAATTGGGTGATCCAAAATTTATCTGCTATTGTATAGCATTCTTTATCTTTTGTTTCAAAATCAATGGTTATTTTATTTTTTGTAAAGTTCAAATTTCTAGATTTCTCTACCGCGTATTTTATAGTTTCTATAAGATCAATTTTCTCAAAATTAAACTCTATTTCATCTTTATCGCTGGAGTTAGTTAGCATAGAGTTTAACAAAGAAGTTAGGTGGCTACTTGCTTCAACAAGAGAAGACAAATATTTCTTTTTATCAGAATCACTTAAGT
>NZ_JARJFB010000099.1:0-7359 GCF_034554655.1 Candidatus Megaera venefica | reverse complement strand
CTATGGCAATTCAGTTTGCAAGAATAGAAATAGTAAGTAGGAGTAGCGGGGGTAATGCCTGCCGTAAAAGTGCATATAATGCTAGAGCTATAGTCAAAGATCAGAAAACAAATACAATTTATAATTTTTCAAATCGTTCTGATAATGTCTATCATCAGATTCTATTACCAGAAAGCGTAGATCAAAGGTTTAAAAATATAAGTGAGTTAATGAATGCGGTAGAGCATATTGAGAGAAAAGATAATAGTCAGCTTGTAAAGGATGCGGTAATAGCTCTTCCTGACGATAAAGAATTAGATTTACAAGATAGAATAAATATTACTCATAGAATTATCGAGAAAATGCAGTGGGTAAAAAATGGGCTTGCCGTGCAAGTAGATATTCACGAGCCGCACGACGGAGAAAAGAATTGGCACACTCATCTACTTGTTACTACTAGGAGATTCACGGAAGACGGTAAGCGTTTATATCACAGGAAAGCAAGAGATTTAAATCCTGAATTCAAAACTGGAAAATACGGTAATTTTATTATTCCTGAAGAAACATTATTGCAGCATCATACAAGAGACGCGATAAACGATTACTTTAAAGAACTCGGCTTAGAAAACAGAGTTGATTTAATTAGTGAAACTCCACAAGAACATACCGGCCCTGCTCGTATGCGTAGCATCCTAAACGAGAGTGTAATTCGTAATGAAGAACGTAAATTCGCCGACATAGAATCGCTGAAAACAGGAGTAGATGTTATTGCCAGAATTACAAAAAGAGCAAGTATCTTTAGTAGAAGTGATCTGATGCGGGCGGTTAAATGTATTCCTAATCATGAAAAAGCAGCTAGCCTAGTTCTTGAGGCTCTAAATTCCGATCAAATAACAGCTCTATACCACGAAGGCGGAGGAGAGGCGGGTTTTTATACTACGGCAATCGTTAGAGCCGAAGAATTAAAACTAATACGACTCGGTGGATATATAGCAAATCAAAAGAATTTAATGACTAGGGATTCAGGTGTTGAATCTAATGTAATAGCTAAAATAATCAATGAAGATGAATCTTTAAGCGGCCAACAACAAGAAGCTTTGTCGCATCTAATTCTTACAGATTGCGGTATCAAAATTCTTAAAGGGCGCGCAGGCAGCGGTAAAAGTCACGTACTCGGTAAACTAGCTTCAATTGCTAATTATTCCCAAATAAACGTGATCGCACTCGCTCCCACCCACAAAGCTGCGCGTGAATTAGCCGCTGTCGGTTATAATAAATCCGATACGATCAAAGGGTTCTTATTCAAACTTTACAATTCTAAACTAGATCTTCCTAAAAACAGCCTAATTGTTATAGATGAAGCTGGAATGGTCGGTAATGACGATTATTCCGAAGTGTTGCGCGTCGCAGCCGCTAGGAGCTGTAACGTGATACTCTCTGGGGACGAGCGGCAGCTATCTTCTATCGGACGCGGCGGCATGTTTGAGGTCTTTGCCGATAAATTCGGTTCTTATGAGATGAATGATATTAGAAGGCAAGAAAGCCAGTGGAGCAAAGACATCGCTTTAGCATTTTCTGAAGGTAACATTAAACATGCTATCGATGTACTAAAGTCGAATAATCGTTTAAATAACGCGAATACAAAAATAGATTCTATGGAATCACTGCTAACTTCTTGGAACAACAGTACCGAGTCTGTTGAAAATAGGCTAATTATAGCCGTTAAAAATACCGATGTTGATGCCTTAAATGCAGGAGCGAGGGAGTTACTAAAGGCTAAAAATATTTTAAGCGGATTGGGAGTATTAATTACCAAAGACGGCAAGAACTACTGCTTTATGAAAAATGACCGTATTGTTTTTAATCAGAGTAATAAAGAGGTAGGCGTAAGTAATGGGGATTTCGGAATAGTTAAGTCACTTAGTAGTTCAAAATTTACGGTAATGCTAGATAACAAAAAAGAGGTAGAGTTTAATCTTAGTGAATTTAGCGGTTTCAAGCACGGTTATGCCTCTACGGTCTATAAAGCCCAAGGTAGCTCGATTAGAAACGTATATGTATTGCATGACGGATTCTCTACTAATAAAAACTCTTACGTTGCCATGAGCCGCCATATCAAAGATATTCATCTATATACAAACAAGGTCGCAACAAAAACTGATAACCATCTGATAAAACAATTAGGCTTTAACCCTGAAGCGGGTAGCAGTCTTAACTATTATACGAAAGAAGATTTAGAAGTTAAGAGGCTCTCCGAGAGCAAAGGGGTGTTTGCCAAAACCGTTGATAGGCTCAGTGAGAAACTTAAAAGTGGGATTACGTCATTTATCGATAAAAGCTCCGTTGATAGAGATTATTATGTCTTTGAAAAGTCTGAGGTCAGCAAAGCAGAGGCTTTTGAGATTCTAGAACTAGTAAATGAATATGACGAGTCTTCGGCAAAGTCTTCTTCTAGCGTAGCTGATGAAGAAGCTTTTGTATTAGAGGAAAGAGCGGTAGTAGGCGGCTACAATATCAATCAAAAAAATGTAGGTAATAATATTACAAAATCTTCAAATAACATAACAAGTAAGTCAGGTAATGATATTTCGGCAGCTAATCCAAATGCACTCTCACAGCAATCGCCTCAATTTACTAATACGTTATCCACAAGAAAACAGAGTATGACTCCTAAAGAGCGGTTTTATGCAAATAGGGATTATCTATTGAAGAAACAAGCCGCTAATAATGTTGATTATGAACAAGAAAATCAAAACTTACGACAAGAAATCAAATGGAACGCAGAAAGAATAGCCTTAAATCTACTAGGCGAGCCTAATAAACGATTATCGGACGGTAAGCAGTTACGTTTCGGTGAGCAAGGCGGAGTAGCCGTTATGATTAGCGGTGAAAAACGGGGTAATTGGTATAACTTTGAAAAAGGCACGGGCGGTGATTTATTTGATTTAGTACGCGATGTTAAAGCTTGTGATTTCAAAGAAGCTGCCGATTATTTACGCGAGGTAGTCGGTATCGATAATAAAACTTCAAACATAGTTAATCTCCATGATTTCAACGATAGATACGTAGATCATCACAAAGAGAAGCTTAAGGAAAAAGCGGAAGAGATTGCCTTAGCAAAAAAAACAGAAACTCTGTATGCAAAAAGTAAAGAGATTCTTTATACTTGTACCGCTGCGCGTTATCTAGTTAAAATAAGAAAAATAGATTTTGCTGCTTTCCAAGAAAAAATAGGCGAAGATATTAGAACTACAACTATTTACGAGCCGTCTATTCAAAAAACGTTACCTGCAATAGTTGCTTTTGCGAGAAACAAAGACGGAGAGATTACAGGCGGGCAACAACTACTTCTAAGTAGTAATCCACTCGGCAAAGCAAATGTAGATACCCCTCGTAAGTCATTCGGCAAAATCACGGGTTCTTTTGTAGAAATCAGTAGTCCGAATCGTAATATGCAAAACTTACAAAATCAGCTTTTAAAGGATCATAATACAATCACGGTAATAGCCGAAGGACTCGAGACGGCTTTATCGATTCAATATGCCGGTATAGATGCTAAAATAATATGTTCACTCGGAATTCATAATATTAAAAATTACGTACCGCAAGAAGGCGAGCAAATAATCATAGCAGCCGATAATGACGGCAAGGATGCAACTACTAATAAAACTATAATAGAGGCTAGCGATAGTCTACGGATGAGCGGAGCTATGGTCAGAATCGCAAGACCCGAGCAGGTCGGTGATTTTAACGATATATTACAAAGGAGTAATGAAGGTGGAATATTAGAAATCAGAGAAATATTCAATCCTGTAATTAACAGTTTTAAAGCTAAAACTTTAGCTGAGTTTTTTGCTAACTTTGAAGAACTAGATAAATTAACTCAAGCAGCGCGACAAGATCTCACTTATATTAGTAAATATGCTGTCAATAAAGATAAGCTACTTAATGAGTTTAAACATAGCGAGACAAGGGGAGTAGCCGAGTTATCTAATACTAAAGGAGCGGTGATGTATGCCGAGAGATCGTATAATAATCATATCCAAGTAATAGAAGATATTAGAGCTTTCGGCGGCGATGTTGATCAGAAAAAATTAATCGGTGAATTGAGTAATATAGCAACGAGCGGACATTTTAATTATTTAAATGAGCTTTGTCAGGATACTTTACACGGCTACATATCTAATAAACGCAGTCTACTTAATAAAGAGAAGGAACAAGCCGCCGATCCAGATGAATTGCTTGGAGTCGTAGCTAAGGAGCAACGCTTACTTGCAGGACTTCGGAAAGAACATAAGCACGCCATAGTGCGCTACAGCTTTAAAGACTATAAAATATCCGAAGCCGCTAAAATTTCATACGAACAGCCTACCTTGTTAGAAGATGTTCAAAAAATTATCGTAGAAGCTAGGCAAGAAGGCTTTATAACGAATTTGGAAATTATGCGCACGCTAAAATCCACTATCAATATTGAAGATATTCATACTACTTTAGATAAAAAACGTGAGAATCATTATATTGAAACAAATCTAGAATCATTTAAGACCGCTAAAATCGAAGCTAAACTACCCGAAGAAATGATTGCAATTATAGCAAAAGAGCAAAGTTTTCTAGCAGACTTACATGAGGTGATAAAATATCCTAACGAGCAAAAGCATATACTAGAATCAATAGATCTAGCCTACGCTCAAAAATCCGATCAGCTAGTAAATAAGCTGGATACATTAGTAGATCGCGCTTTAGCGAGCGGAGCTAAAACGCAAGATGAAATTATAGCTGAGTTAAAGAGTGCGGAGAATCTTAAAAATACTTGTATAAATTTGGACAAGGAGTTAGAGGTTCATAACGTACAGGTAAATTTAAGTAATTTTAAACAACAGAAATTCGAGTCTAAATTACCCGAAGAAATAATGAACATATTGTCAAAGGAGCAAAGCTTTTTAGCAGAGTTAAAAGCTAATTTGCGATATAGGGATGTTCATCCGTATAGCTTACTAGATTTGGTTCATAAAGCATGCGTCGTCAAGGACGGCAATATTATACCGCTTCTACAAAATGCGGTAGCCCATACTATAGAAATTGGACTCAAAGATAGAGACATAATCGCCTACGAACTGAAAGATACAAATGATTTAAAATCAACATATATAAATTTAGACAAAGCACTTGAAGTTCATCACATAAAATCAACTCTAAACAAGTTTGCCTCAGCAAAACTTGAGGCTAAATTACCTGAAGAGTTAATTACTATATTTACTAAGGAACAAAAATACCTTGCCGAGTTAAACGATACTATCAAATATCCCGATCAGCATTCTAAAGATTTATTAGATAGAGTCGAAGGTGTGCGCAAGGGGCAGCAGAATAATATCATATCAATCCTAGGGAAAACTGCAGAGGATGCTATAAAAACAGGCTTTAAAGACAGCTCTACAATAACCGAAGAATTAAAAAATGCGCCTGATTTAAATTCAGCTTATTTTAATTTAGATAGTGAACTTGAAAATCACCGCGTGCAAACAACCTTAAATAACTTTAGCTTACAAAAGGCAGAAGCTAAAACTATCCCTGAGATATTACAAATTACCGCAAGCAAGCAAGAGTTTTTATCCTCATTACACAATAATATAAAATATCCCGAGCTACAGTCTCAAACATTACTAGATTCAATCGGTAAGGCTCATCAGGGAGAGCAAAATAACATAATGCAAGAGCTAAGCAGCTTAACTTCCCATATAACCGAGCATAAAATCCGCCCTGAACAAGATTTGCTCGAGCAACTCAAAAATAGCGAAGATACCCATGCTACTATAAAAGAGTTAACTAAATCAGTCTTAGAACATCATGCTAGCATCATTAATAAAAACATTAGCAGCTTAATCGATAACAAGCACGTTGAAATCGGAGGAAAAACATTTGATTGTCCGATGAAGTATTTAAAGCATGAAATAGAAAATCCCGCTCATGCTTACGCAGATATAGCCACATATAAAAAAGCTATTCCTCGTTTGCAAGAAATAATGAATAAACTTGAATTAAAAAAAGAACACGAACATTCGATGGGCGGAATGTCAATGTAGTAGGGGGCAACCAGCATAAAAGAATTTGTGGTTTTTTCACTAACTTGGTAGTTAAAACACTTTGTTAAGAAGTATTATATCTGTTATAATCAGACTTGAAGTTTCGGTCTTTGTAAGACATAAGTTACTACCGAGATTAAACTTAAAATAAATAATTATATATATGGCTCTCTCAAAGTTTCTTGATCCTAAAAATGATTTTTGCTTTAAGAAAATTTTCGGTACAGAGAAAAACAAGGATATTCTTATTCATTTTTTAAATGATATTCTAAAATACGAAGGAAATGAACAAATCACTGAAGTAACATTTTTAAAAACTATACAAGACCCTGAAATTGCCGCTTACAGGCAATCAATAGTCGATGTGTTGTGCAAAGATCAGAATGGCGATCAAGTGATAGTCGAGATGCAGATCAGTAAGCATAAAGGTTTTGAAAAAAGAGCGCAGTTTTATGCGGCTAAAGCATATTCACAACAAGTAATCAAAGAAGATGAAAATCATAAGAAGCTAGCTGTATATGCTAAATTAAAAGCTGTGATATTCTTAGCTATTGCTAATTTTACTATGTTTCCCGAAAAAGAAGCTTTTAAGTCGGAACATAGGTTACTCGATACAAAAACTTATGAGCATGATTTAAAAGATTTTTATTTCGTGTTTCTAGAACTTGAGAAATTTAAAAAAACTATTGATCAGCTAGAGAATCTTGAGCAAAAATGGTTGTATTTCTTTAAACATGCAGAAGCTAGTACCTTTGCTGAAATAGAGCATTTAATTGGTAGCGATATAATTATTAGGAGAGCCTTTGAAGCAATAGATCAAGCTGCTTGGACTGAAGAGGAACTGAATACCTACGACAAAATGACTAAAACCAGACTTGATAATCTAGCGGTAGAACAGCAAAAAATTGAAGATGCCGAAATTAGAGGAGAAGCTAAAGGCAAAGTAGAAATTGCTAGAAAATTGCTATCAAAAAATCACTCTATTTCTGACATCTCTGATCTTACAGGTCTATCTGCCGAAGAAATTTCAAAATTATAATAAATTTTCAAGAAAACTTTATTTGCTTTGAGTACTAGTTTTATTTTTAGGAAAACAACTCCCATTTTACAGTATTAAAATACCTCTGTTTTTTAACGCAGTCAATCGATTTTTTGTTAAATTTAGTTCAAATATACTTTAGTCAGATACGAACAGAGTATTAATACGGTAGTTATTTATTAACTTCTATATTTTTACCTTAAAATTTTATCTGGTTTAGGCGCGTTTTAAAGCATTATCTTTGCACCCTGACTTATAAGT
>NZ_JARJFB010000098.1:0-7504 GCF_034554655.1 Candidatus Megaera venefica | reverse complement strand
GATAAACTCCCAAATCTACCTTTTTTGTGAAATTTTTTTAAATCACATGATTCTTATCAATTTTGGCGGGGAGACTTTATACAGTTAAGAGATTTAAAGAAGCAAATGATAGAATTAATGAACAACTTAGAATATTTTAGTAAAAATTATGTTGGGCTCAAAAAGTTGTTATGGTAAATGACCTTGAGGGGATTATATTGAAATAGAAAACCATACCTAGCTATCTTGAACTTAAATGGACTTCAAGTGCATTTTTTAACCAAAAATTGTTTTAAAATTTAGATCAAATTTAGGATAAAGATACATGTACCTCATTCTAAGATCTTAGCAACTAAAGTAGATCCTAAACTAGATTGGGTTCTTTTAAAGTCATCCTGAATTTGTTTCAAGATCTCAGACGATGAAGAGAAGGACGAGATACCGAATTCAAGACTGTATGGCTAGTGTATGCGCAAAAAAGATATAGTAAACTCTCACCAGTATTTTGTCTCAAACTAAAGTGCTTGTATGCACAGTACAGAACCGTACAATTATGGTCCTTGATTAGATTTAAAGTCAATCTACTAAAATTATGGGCATTAAATAAAAAAGCTAACTGAATACCTCAGCTAGCTTTTATTACAAAGCAAATGCGCTTTTAAAGAAGGGTAATGGAATTTTAGTTACAAGCGTCTTTAAGCTTTTGGCCAGCTTTAAACTTTGGCTGCTTATACGCAGCAATTTTAATTGCTTCACCTGTTCTTGGGTTACGACCAGCTCTAGCTGCAACTTTAGTAACACTATAATTACCAAAACCAACTAACGAAACTTCTTCCCCTTTGCCTAAAGCTCCAATTACAGAACTTGTAAACATATCTATAACTCTTTCTGCTTCAGCTTTTGTACAGCTGTGTTTGTTAGCGATGTATGATACAAAATCTCCTTTGTTCATAATAATTTTCTCCTTATTAAGTTTATTGCTTCGTTAAGTAATTTAACACTCCCGATTCTAGCACCACCTATCATCAACTAAATAATAAAATAGCACCCTATCGAAATTTTTTATTGGCATACTGGCTACAAAATCACACTAAACTTGTGAGAGTTTGTTTGCACGATCTTCAAATGCTGCAATCATTTTTTTAGTCGCTACAGAAAAGATCAAACCAATAACCATATCTAGTATGGTAGATTTAAACTCAAAATCAACAGAAAAGTTTATTTCTGAGCCATTTTTTAGTTGTTTTATATGCCAACTATTCCTTAAATAACGGAAAGGTCCCGAAATTGCTTCAGCTGTTATTAAGCAATGGCCAGGATTTTGCACCTTTTCAACCCTGGATACATAACTTTCAGAAATCCCTTTAAAGCTTACTTCAAGTTTTGCAGTAATTATATTTTCACTCTTTGATAAGATTACAGCCGAGGTACACCAAGGTAAAAACTCTGGGTATTTCTCAATATCCGTAACAATCGTGCTTATAAGATCTGCGTCATAATTTATTAATCTGGTTTCTTTAAAAGAATGCATCAAGCAACACCTAGAAGTTGATTTCTTGCATTACGCATTTTCTTAAAGTCTTCCCCAGCATGATAGGATGAACGCGTAAGAGGAGAAGCTGATACCATAAGAAAACCTTTAGTCTTAGCTACTCTTTCTAAATAGCTAAATTCTTCTGGTGTAACAAACCTATCCACCTTCGCATGCTTTTTTGTTGGTTGTAGATATTGGCCAATGGTTATAAAATCAACATCTGCAGCTCGGAGATCATCCATAACCTGCAACACTTCATTATTAGTTTCTCCAAGCCCGACCATAATTCCAGATTTAGTGAAAATTTGTGGATTTAGTTTTTTTACATTATGCAATAGGTTAAGAGAATGAAAATAACGGGCACCAGGCCGGATCGCTTTATACAATGAAGGTACTGTTTCTATGTTGTGATTATATACATCTGGAATTGCGGCCACTACAGTCTCAAGAGCACCATCTTTTTTCAAAAAATCTGGAGTTAATATTTCTATTGTTGTATTGGGCGCTGAGTTTCTAATTGCTTTGATGCAGTCGGCAAAATGCCCTGCTCCTCCATCTGGTAGATCATCTCTGTCTACAGAGGTAATTACGACGTGCTCAAGACCAAGCTTACCTATAGCAACTGCTAATCTCTCTGGCTCGTGTGGATCGAGCAAATCTGGCCTTCCGGTCGCAATATTACAGAAAGCACAAGCCCTAGTGCAGACCGAGCCAAGTATCATCACAGTGACATGTTTTTTTTCCCAACATTCTCCAATATTCGGACATGCCGCTTCTTGGCAAACAGTGTTAAGCTTTAGGCTATCAATTAAATTTTTAGTACCTTGATACCCTTTAGAGATTGGAGCTTTAACTCTAATCCAGTCTGGTTTTTTTTCTATCATATCAATTCTCTAACGGGCCAAGCCTGCTGGTTTATTACTAATAGAGCCTAGCACATAATTCTAATAGAAGAGTTATAATTCAATAATATTTGATTTAAGCGCCAAATACTCGATGCCTATAATATCAGTTGTTGTTATAAATGTCTGCAACTTAGTGGATGTAATATACTCTGAAAGCTGCTCCCTTCTTTCTTCATCTAAATGCACAAACAGTTCATCTAACAATAATATAGGTACAAAATTAGTACTTTTAAGAATAGAGTCAATTGATGATAATATAATTGATATCAACAAGGCTTTTTGCTCTCCTGTTGAACAAAGCCTTGCTAATCTCTGCTTAACCTGATGAGTGACAACAAAATCGCTTCTATGTATACCAAAACTAGCTCTACCCAAGTAGGAATCTTTTGCACGACTATTTAACAACTCTTCCTTATAACAGTCGGACGTACTTAAGCCGTCTCTTTGTTCTGAGAATAACTTACTAAGTTTAAGGTTTGCTTTAGGAAAATCTGTAGCTAAGCAATTAATAGATTTTTGCATAAGATCAATTGCTTCTTGCCTTGCATTGCTAATGGCTATAGCCTCTTCGGTTATTTTATCTTCAATCACTCCAAGCCAAGATGTTTCGGATTCCCAACCTCGCTGAGCTAGAACTTTATTACGTTCTCTTACATAATGCTCATATTTGGATAATCTCTTCGCATGCTGAGGGTCGAAATTATATACTATTCTATCAAGGAATCTTCTTCTAATACTAGGAGACGTGGAGAATATACCCTCCATTTGAGGTGTAACCCATATAACATTTAAAAAATTTGTTAATTCTGTACTTGAAATTTTAGAGCCATTATAAGAAATTTTTCTACTTTTTTCCTGCATACGAAAATTAGTTATAATTTCCGCCGCTCCTAGCTTACTATTTAATTTAAAACGCGTTTCCCAGCTATCTTCTCCGTATTTGCACATATCATCAAAGTTAGCCGCTTTAAGCCCTTTACCTGGTGATAGCAATGAAATAGACTCTAATATACTAGTTTTTCCGCTACCGTTAGGACCAACGATAATATTTACTCCATTTGAAACATTTAAAAGTAACTCTGACAAGTTCCTAAAACTAGCAAGTGAGAAACTCTCTAGGTATACATTTTCTATCCTCATATCAAGACGAATATGTGATTTTTATTTGTTTAATAGTTCTCGGGGTTGCTTCTATGATTTCAGCTACTACATCTTCATTAATAACAATTATTTCACCTTTTTCAGGAACGCAACCAGAAATTGCCATAACTAATCCACCAATTGTGTCAATCTCTTCATCTTCATGCCGAAGCTTAATACCAATTGCCTCTTCTATATCTTCAATCTCCACTCTTGCGCTTGTAACTATAAGTCCTGGACGTATTATCTTATAACTATCCTCATCAGTATCTATATCATGCTCATCATCAATCCTACCAACAATTTCTTCAATTATATCTTCAATTGTTACTAAACCATCAGTACCACCATACTCGTCAACTACAACAGCGATGTGAGTGCGATTTATCTGCATTTGAGCTAACAAGTCGATAAGCTTCATCGAATGTGGAGAGATAATGTGTTTTCTTATCAACTTCTTTAAGCTCACTTTTTTAGAGCTAGCAATAACCGCAAACAAATCTTTTATATGGATAAAGCCTGAAATATTATCCAAACCTCCTTTATAAATTAAAGTCCTGGTATGCCCATGCTCTAAAATTGCTTTACATAAGTCTTCTAATTTTGAGTCAATACTGATTGAGGCAATATCTGATCGCGGGATCATTATATCTTCTACCGTTTTTTCAGCAAAATCTTTTAAATTAGAGATTATTTCATGGCCAGTTATTAACTGTGTACCAAAGGGGTAATTATCTTTGGCTGAATCGTTTATTTGGTTGCGCTTATCTTTTTTTATAAAAATATTTGTAAAAAAATTCCTTATTTTTGAAGTTTTTTTATTAGCTAAATTTTTTCGGGGCAAATGACTTTCTTTATCTAACGATTTGGGCATAAATATGTAATTTAAATGGTTTTATTTTCAATATGGGGATTTAATACTAATGGCTTCCAAAATTTCTATTTCTATGGATTCCATTGCTTCTGCATCGTCATCTTTAATATGATCGTATCCAATTAAGTGCAGTATAGCATGAATCACTAAATGTTTAAAATGATCTTGAAAACTAATCAGTTTATTTTTAGCTTCTAGGGCAATTACTTCATATCCGAACGCTATATCACCCAAATACATATAGTCATTATCTGGTGTAAATTCAACTATTTTACGCCAGTCTATTTCAACATCAGGAAAAGATAATACGTTTGTTGCTTTATCTTTTTTTCTGAACTTACCATTAAGGGATTGCATTTGTTTATTACCGGCCAACAGAATAGATAACTCAAATTCTTTCACTACTGAAAAATTTTGATATCTAGACAAAACCATAGAAGCTATTTCAGAAAATAAACGTTCATCTATCTCTGGGTAATTATCCCACTCATCTAGCTCTTTTGCAATCTCGACAATAATGTTCATTAATTTGATTTTCTTCTATAACTCATCTATTATAATCGTTTTACAATTAATATTAAAGCTGTTTAAACACATTAAAGCTGTTTAAACACACCAAGTTGGTATTACTTGAACTATGGCCGAAGGAGACGAAGAAGATAAAGATGCCAAAACTGAGGAACCGAGTCGAAAGAAACTCGAGGACGCGGTAAAAAAAGGCCAAGTAGTAAACTCAAAAGAAGTAACTAGCTTTATTGTGTTTTTACTTCTAACACTAATCACAATATGGGTTATACCAGAAATCATGTTATCACTGAGCAATACGCTCAGATTTTTTGTCGAGAATGCTGGTAATATCCCTATGGATCAAGGTATGCTTGATATATTACTACCAACCGTAATGAAAAAAACCTTGCTATACTTGAGTCCAATTTTTCTTGTGGTAATAATTGCAGCTTTAGTATCTTCTTATTTTCAGTCTGGTGAGTTTATCTTTACCGGCGAAACCATTCAACCCAAGCTGTCTAAGCTATCTATAATGAAGGGTTTTAAGCGAATTTTTTCGATGAAAAGCTTTGTTGAGTTTATTAAAGGTATTTTTAAAATTTCGTTAGTTGGTGCATTTGTTCTACTAATTATCCTTGCAGACGTAAAAGAGCTCAGTCAATACCAAGAGCTTTCGGTAGCAGGAATACTAGATCAGCTGATGACTATGGTTAGACATATTCTTATTCTGGTTACGATAATTATGGCTGTAATCGCTTCAGTTGATTTTGCTTACCAAAGCTACGAACACTATACAGAGCTTAAAATGACCAAACAGGAGGTCAAAGACGAATATAAGCAATCTGAAGGTAACCCAGAAATAAAACAAAAACTGCGTAGTTTAAGGCGTAGTCAGGCTAAAAAAAGAATCAAGCTTACTGTACCTCAAGCAACTGTCGTTATAACTAATCCTGAGCATTATGCTATTGCTTTAAAATATGAAGCTGGAGCTGGACTTGCACCAGTATGTGTTGCAAAAGGTTTGGACTTAATTGCACAGACTATCAAAGAGATAGCGAAAGAATCTAGCATACCTATTGTTGAAAACCCACCACTTGCTAGAGCCCTGTATAAGGATGTAAAGATAGACGAAGAAATACCTATTGATCATTTTGAAGAGGTTGCTAAGATTATTTCATACGTTATGTCACTTGAAGAAAAAACAAAACAAAAGAAGAGATAAAATATGACACTGATATCGCCATCGATACTTTCGGCTGATTTTTGTAATTTAAGAGCTGAAATAGTAGCTTTAGAAGGTGCTGGTGCAGACATGATTCACATTGACGTTATGGATGGTCATTTTGTGCCCAATCTAACTTTTGGCCCAGATGTAATCAAAGCATTAAAGAAGCATACAGCTAAACCTTTTGATGTGCATTTAATGATTGATCACCCAGAGAAATGGATTCAAACCTATGTTGAAGCCGGGGCTGACATAATAACAATTCATCCTGAAGCAACCATTCACCTTGACAGAACTATTTCTCAAATAAAGTCTTATGGTATAAAGGCTGGTATATCTCTTCTACCAACCACCTCAATTAATGTATTTGAATTTATTATAGATAAAATTGACTTAATTCTTGTGATGACTGTTAATCCTGGTTTTGGGGGGCAAAAATTTATGCCAAATCAGCTGAAGAAAATATCGGCTATTTCTTCTATCATTAAAGGAACCGACATTATTCTGGCTGTAGATGGTGGCATTAATGATGAAACTGGAAAATTATGCACACAAGCTGGGGCTAACATGCTGATTTCTGGTAATTATATCTTTACCGGTAATTATAAAGAGCGAATAAATAACTTAAAAAAATAAATATAATGTCAGATGATTTACCTTATGGATTTGTATATCTTAGCTGCGCCTGCCCCACTATTGTTCAAAATATAAAATATGCAACTAATGATAATTTTACTGGTACTATTGTCCCAGGTTATGAAGCGTCAGTAGCAATCTTAACTAAAGAGGCTGTAGAGGCCCTCAATCAAATTCAGCAAGAACTTGAAGCTAAAGACTTAGGTTTATTAGTTTGGGACGCTTATAGACCAACTAAGGCTGTAGATTATTTTCTTTCGTGGGAAAAAGTACCCGATAATCAAGATATTAAGGTAAAATATTACCCTGACTATAAAAAAGCAGAACTTTTTAAAATTGGATTTATTGCACCAGGACATAGTTCGCATAGTCGTGGGTCAACTGTTGATTTAACTATCATAGATAAGAATACTAACGTAGCCCTAGACATGGGAACTGATTTTGATTTCTTTGGGAAAAAATCATACACATCAAGTGTCGAAGTATCTAAGCAAGCTATGCGAAATCGTATTTTTCTAAAAAATATAATGGAAAAATATGGATTCATAGGCATTCCTCAAGAATGGTGGCACTTTACTTTAAAAACAGAACCATTTCCCGACAAGTACTTTAATTTTACTGTTAGGTAGTCTCTCCGTCAAAACTCTAAATTTTTGATATAATTTCAAGAATTTCAAAAATAAATCACCGCACATTCATTTTTT
>NZ_JARJFB010000097.1:0-7530 GCF_034554655.1 Candidatus Megaera venefica | reverse complement strand
AAAAAATGAATGTGCGGTGATTTATTTTTGAAATTCTTGAAATTATATCAAAAATTTAGAGTTTTGACGGAGAGACTTAGTAATTTGGATTGCACAATAAAAAAGGCCCACATATAGTGAGCCTTTTAGATTACCGTCATTTACCAAGTATTTACAGCTTCAACTCGATTTTTGCTTTAGCTGAAAGTTCAGTAATATATTTTTCAATTGTATCGCGAGATAATTTTCCTTTAATGCCATTTAGAGCTTGTTCTTTTGGAGGAATTTTTACATCACGAGAATCAAGAGCTTTAATAATATGCCAGCCAAACTGTGTCTTTACCGGATCAGATATTTCATCTTGTTTCATAGAAAAAGCTTTGTTTTCGAACTCAGGAACGAGCTGCCCTTTCATTACATATCCAAGTTCACCGCCATTTGCTTTTGAACCTTCATCCTTAGAAAATTCTTTTACAAGATCTTCAAACTTACTACCCTTGTTGAGTTTCTTCTTAATTTCCTTAGCTTTTTCTTCTGTATCAACAAGGATATGAGCTACCTTTATTTCCTTCTGACCTTTTAGCTCTTTTGCCAGTTTATTATACTCCTCATCTATCAACTTATCTGTAACAGCAGTTTTAAGTTGGCGTTCGATTAATTCTTGCTGTAGCAGTTGACTCTCTGCAGCTTTTATTTTTTTCTTGAAATCTTCAGAACTACGAATACCTAGTTTCTCAGCTTCTTTTTCAAAAAGCTTTTGATTAATAAAACCTTTGACCAGCATTTCTTGAACATTTTTATCGAGTTCGGAGAATTTTTTATCCTTATTTTCTGGTTGCATATCAAGCATAGGCTTGAATTGTTCCATTACTTGTTCAGAGGTAACTTCGCCCTCAGAATAAGTTGCAACAATATTTTTATTTTCTGCATCTTTATTTTCTGCGCAGGCAGAACTGCTTATTAAAGTTACTGATAACAGTGCGATTGCTACTTTTTTCATACTTAAATACGTCCATATTGAATTGTTCTATAATCGTTGGTTTTAGAAGCTCATTTCAATAAAGTCAAATGCATTTTACAATTTGTTTGAAAAATTAGTAAAATGCAATATCTTATATGTGATTAATTATTAGGACTTATTAGCACATGTTTTCATTTCTTACCAAAATTTTTGGCACCGCAAACGATAGAATTATCAAAAAATTTCACAAAGAAGTACAGAAAATCAACCAACTTGAAGAGGCTCTGCAAAATTTAACCGATGAAGAACTACGCGATAAGACAAAACAGTTCAAACAAAAACTAAGTGATGGTCAAACTTTAGATGATATAACTTATGAAGCATTCGCAGTTGTAAGAGAAGCTGCAAAACGCTCTATAGGTCAACGCCATTATGAGGTACAACTAATTGGCGGATTAATCTTGCATAGAGGTATGATTACCGAAATGCGTACTGGCGAGGGAAAAACACTTGTTTCAACGTTAGCCTTATACCTAAACGCTCTTAGTGGCAAAGGTGCACACCTTGTTACTGTTAATGATTATTTAGCAAAAAGAGATTCTGAGTGGATGGGTCAAGTATTCAGATTTTTGGGGATGAGTGTTGGTTGCGTAATTGGTCAAATGAGCGACACAGATCGTAAAGAGGCATATAATTGCGACATAACTTATGCGACAAATAATGAAATGGGTTTTGATTACTTACGTGATAACATGAAATTTACACAAGAATCAAGGGTACAGCGTCCATTTAGTTTTGCCGTTATTGATGAAGTAGATTCTATCTTGATAGATGAGGCAAGAACTCCCTTAATTATTTCTGGACCAGTTGATACTAGTACAGATTTACATGGTAAAATCAATAAGCTTATTCTGAACTTGGATAAAGGGGATTATGAAATCGATGAAAAAGCCAAATCAGTAACTCTTACTGAAGATGGTATAAACAAAATGGAGCTCATGTTAGCAGAATATAGTTTAATAGCTCAGCATTCAAGTTTATACGATTTTGATAATCTAAATTTAGTTCACTATATCAATCAGTCCCTCAGAGCACATTTTATCTTTGCTAAAGATGTTGATTACCTGATTCAAGATAAAAAAGTACTAATTATTGATGAGTTTACCGGTCGTGTGATGGATGGAAGAAGGTATTCCGATGGCCTGCATCAAGCTCTTGAGGCAAAAGAAAATGTTCCTATTCAGAATGAGAATCAAACATTAGCTTCTGTAACATTTCAAAACTATTTCAGAATGTATCCAAAACTGTCCGGTATGACTGGGACTGCTATGACAGAAGCTGGCGAATTAAAAGATATCTATAATCTTGATGTTGTCTCCGTTCCAACTCATAACAAAATCACCAGAATTGACTATGATGATGTTATGTATGGTACCAAGGCTGAAAAATATGCAGCGTTGATTGATTTAATTAAAGATTGCTACGAGCGTGGACAACCAGTCCTTGTGGGCACGATTAGTATTGAAAAATCTGAAGAAATTTCAAAAGAGTTAACTAGAAGCAAAATCCAGCATAATGTTCTTAATGCAAAAATGCACGAACGTGAAGCATATGTTATTGCCCAGGCAGGCCGGTTTAAAGCAGTTACAATAGCTACTAATATGGCTGGTAGAGGAACGGATATAATGCTTGGTGGAAATCCTGAAATGATAACTGAGGATTTGAGTAAATCATTAAACGAAATTCAGAAAAACCTAGAAATCGAGCGAATAAAGCAAGAAGTTAGAGCTGAAAAGGAAAAAGTCTTAGCAACTGGTGGATTGTATGTAATCGGAACAGAGAGGCACGAGAGCAGAAGAATTGATAATCAGTTACGAGGTCGATCAGGTCGTCAAGGTGATCCTGGACAAACAAAGTTTTTCCTGTCACTTGAAGATGATCTGATGAGAATCTTTGCTTCTGATAGAATCTCTGGGGTGCTTAGAACACTTGGTCTTAAAAACGGTGAAGCAATTTATCACCCTATGATCAGTAGGTCTTTAGAAAAAGCTCAACAAAAGGTCGAGGCTCATAATTATGAAATTCGTAAGAATCTACTTAAATTTGACGATGTGATGAATGATCAACGTAAGATCGTGTATGAACAACGAAATGAAATCATAGCCTCTGATGATGTGAGCGCTTTTGTAACAAATATGAGTGATCATTTATGTTCTAATATAGTACAGAAGTATATTACCCCAAACTCCTTGAGGGAAGATTGGCAAATTGATGAGTTAAGTGCTGAAATTCATAGAACACTAGCGATTGAATTTCCTATAGAAGAACTCTCTGCTATTGAAGGTGCTGAAGAAGAAATAAGTGCTATATTGTGCGCTAAAGTAAAAGATCTGTATGAGAAGAAACTATCTGATTACGGACAAGATTTAATGAATTCAGCTTCTAAATATCTATTATTAACAACTCTTGATCAAGTTTGGAAAGAACATTTACATAACCTTGATTACTTACGCCAAGGTATTTCTCTTAGGGCTTATGGACAGAAAGACCCACTCAATGAATATAAGAGGGAGGCCTTTGGTTTGTTCGAAGGAATGCTTGATTATTTAAGAGAATTATTTATTCAAAGAATTTGTTATCTGCATATCGATACTGAACATGTCAATAGACAAGCTATGGCTCTTGCAAACAAAGAACTACAAAAAATGCAAACTAGTCGTTCTGATCCTGCGTTTGAGAAATATAATTCTGGTAGCTCAATTGATGCAAAGGTACAGCCATTTAAATCATATATAGATCCGAACGATCGTGATCCTAAAGATTCTGAAACATGGGGAAAAATTAGTAGGAATGATCTTTGTCCGTGTGAATCAGGCAAAAAATATAAACATTGTCACGGGATGGAGGCCTGATTTATCCTATGAAAAAGCCAATAATCGGAATAGTTCTAGATCTTGCAAAAGATAGTGAAAAATATTCTTACTCTCATCGTCCTTGGTATGCTTTGAGAAAAGACTATTCAGACTGCGTAAATAGCCATGGCGGAATAGCCATTATGCTTACATATAGTGATAATATTGACGAGTTACTAGATCTTGTCGATGGCTTAATAATACCTGGAGGAGATGAGGATATAAACCCTAAGTTTTATGGCCAAGAAGTAAAATCAGATAAAGTGAAAACGAATGATGCTAGGGCAGAATTTGAATTAAAATTAACAAAACGTGCTATTGAAAGAAATATTCCTCTATTAGGAATATGTAATGGATTGCAGGTAATCAATGTAGTGCTTGGTGGTACTCTCATTCAGCATATACCAGATTATTATGAAAGTCATATTAATCACGAACAACCTCACCCAAAACACGAACCTTCACACTCTATTATTATTGAAGGTGGTACGTTACTTTCAGAATTAACCCATGCAAAAAAGGTGATGGTCAATACTACCCATCATCAAGCAATTGATATAGTTGGCAAAGAATTAGTTGTTTCAGCAAGAGCAGACGATGGTATTATTGAAGCGATTGAGTTCAGGAATCATAAGTATCTTATTGGTGTGCAGTGGCACTGTGAATATCTGAATTCAGAATTAGACTCTAATTTGTTTAAAAGACTAGTTGAAGTGTCATCAAAGGTTGTATAATATTTAGCTTATTTAACTTAAAGGACCAATGTAAATGTACCCTATAGTAAGATTAAGACGCAATCGGCGCACTCAGTGGCTCAGGGATCTGACTTCTGAAACCAAATTAGCAGCTGAAAATTTAATTTTGCCAATCTTTGTCATTGAAGGAGAAAACCAGAGGCATGAGATCAAAACAATGCCAGGGGTGTTTCGTCAATCGATTGATCAAGTTGTGTTAACTGCTAAAGAGGCTGAAAAAAGAGGATTAAAGGCAATTGCTTTATTTCCAGTAATTGACTCTGAATTAAAGTCTGAATTTGCTGATGAAGCATATAGCTTGGACAATCTTATCTGCAGAACTGTTCGCACTCTAAAGAACTCTGGATTAAATATCGGAATAATTTGTGATGTGGCACTTGATCCTTATACTATTCATGGCCATGATGGTATTTTGGTTGATGGTGATGTGGATAATGATGAGACAATTGAAGCTCTCTCAAATCAAGCATTAGTTTTAGCAAAAGCTGGTGTAGACATTGTTGCACCATCGGACATGATGGACGGTAGGATTATGGCTATTCGGGATAATCTTGATAATGAAGGGTTTATTCATGTCAATATACTTGCATACGCAGCCAAGTACAACTCTAGTTTCTATGGCCCTTTTAGAGACGCTGTGGGAAGTAATCAAGGAAAATATTTGTGCAAAGCATCTTATCAAATGGATCCTCGTAACATTAGAGAAGCTTTAAAAGAGATAGAGCATGATATTGAAGAAGGCGCAGATATGATCATGATTAAGCCTGGCATGCCTTATTTAGATGTAATTAGGGAAGCTTCGCAGAGTTTTAATACTCATATTTTGGCTTATCAAGTATCTGGGGAGTATGCAATGCTTAAATTTGCTGCAGCTAATGGTGCTTTGAATTGGGAAAGATCTATACTTGAATCATTGACCTGCATAAAACGTGCTGGTGCCTCGGCCATATTTACATACGCAGCATTAGAAGTTGCAGAATTATTAGAGAAATAAAAATGAATGACAACCAAAATTCTTCAAGGAAAGTAACTAGGATAATTATTATTTTGAGTGCCGTAATTGGTATCTTGTCTCTCTATATCTTACTTGCTATTGAACTACCGGATAAACCACTAGCTGGCCAAGGTGGAGCCCTTAAGGATGATGTACAAATAGGAGGCGATTTTATTCTTACCGATCAAAATGGTAATGAATTCAACAGTGAAATGATGAAAGGTAGGTTGAGTCTGGTCTATTTTGGCTTTACCTATTGCCCAGACATATGCCCAACCTCCTTACAGAAACTCAACAATGTTCTTTCCACCCTTGAAAAGTATCAAATCGATATTTTACCAATATTTATCACAGTCGATCCTACAAGGGACACTCCAGCTCTTATGAAAGAGTATCTGGGACATTTCCATCCGAAATTTATTGGGCTTACAGCTGATGAAAAAACAATAAAAAAAGTAGCCGAACTTTATAAAGTATTTTATGCAAAAGCTGAGAACAAAAATCAAGAGGAAGGTAAGTATATGATTGATCATTCTTCTTTTGTCTATTTAATGGATAAGAATGGCAAGTATATGAAACATTTCTATATGAGCTCCACGCCAGAAGAAATTATTGAATATATAAGGATCAATGGTAAGTAGATCTTGATTTTCGTATTTGTAGAGAACCTATCCAGCACTCAAAATGGAACAATAATAGAAATTTAGAAAGCCTAAGAAAATAAGTTATAAAATGTTAATTTTTATGTATAGGTAACTTATGAAATTACGAAAAAACCCTGGAATAATAGCAGAATTAAATCAGTTAGCAGAAAATCCAGAATTAGATCCTTTTACTAGTCCAGAAATAATGGCAAGTAGCTTTTATCAGATAATGCAAACTACAGTAAAACTTGATTCTAGTTATTTGGCTAATAATCTAACCCCAGCTGCATTTGTATTATTAGCAAAAATTGCTTCTACTTCTCATACTCTGCATACTTGGGATATGGGAGGCAATGGCTTATATAATCTTGATTTTCATTCCCTTATGGCTTTAGCAGATGCTATTACTACCTCACCTACTTTGCATATTTTAAATATCAGACGCAACTTTTTAGGTGAACATATTGTGGCTTTTATTAAGTCTCTGCTTAAATCTAATATACAAATTATTGATATAAGATGGAATTGTATACAAGAAGACATGAAGAAAGAAGCTATTATATCTCTTATTAAGGATCGTAACCAAGAAGTGTTAGAATGGAAAGAAGCATTTGAGTTTTTGGGTACAGTGGTTGGTCCTTTAAATACTCAAGGTGAGTGCCAGCATAATAAGTGAAGTAGCATTCTCAACGTATGATGGTTATTTTACGCAAGGTGTAGAGACCACAGCATTTTATACTGATACCAGTTGTGTGATAAATTAAGAAGATTGAATTTAATAAATCTGCACTTAATTGAACCGAGTCCTTAGGCCTATACCCAATATATTTCTATATTGAGTCCCTCCGTCAAAACTCTCCCCGCCTGAATTAACAAGGGGTTTCATGTCATAAACAGCTTACAAAATCCATAAGAAAATGGTATAATTACCGCATAAAGCTTACGGATTTTAAAATTATGCCTATAGAAAATATTACTTTTCTCCAAAAACAAGAAAGGTTATTTGAAGAGAAATTATCTACAAAACTAAATCCTAAAAACAAGTTATATAAACTAAGGGATTTAGTAAATTGGTCTGAACTTGAAGCCAGAGCATTGCCTAACATTGAAATCAAGCAATTTGGTAGAAATAAGAAAGATCATAGAGTAATGCTAGCACTATCAATGCTTCAAGCTATGTACAACGGTTCTGATTCGTTTACGGAGGAAGAGCTAAAGGAAAATATTTATTGGCAATATTTTTGTGGTTATGAATATTTGCAGCAAGATCTTGATGTGTCTGAAG
>NZ_JARJFB010000096.1:0-7628 GCF_034554655.1 Candidatus Megaera venefica | reverse complement strand
GAATATCAGACATATTATCAAATCATGTATAAATTTTCAACTACTACTAACTCGTCTATAGGATTATTTTAGCCAATAAGAAAAGAGGTGTAGCTTAGGGGGAATATCTCCCTAAATTATTATCTCAATTGTGATTATAGATGTTGTTAGGCATGCGCCTTTGGCGCAATTACTTTTATGAAGGAGAATTTTTGAAGGCAAAGAGTTCAGCTTATCTCCTCCCCTTTTGCTTGGAAAATGTAATTAAAGCTGAAGTTCTCTAGGATACAATTAAGCGTTAAGTCGATATATGCTTTGCAGAAAAATAATTGTTTAGGGAATTATAATGCGGATAAAAGGATAAAATTTGTCTGCCGTGATTTAATTTAATATCTAAAATTAGAACAAATCAGAATGAGTACCGGTGCGTTCAAATATTATCTCGTCCTTGTCAATTTTATATATTAGCAACCAGTCTGGTTCAATGTGGCATTCTCTTCTGCCAATAAAATTACCAACTAAGTTGTGATCTCTATATTTTTGCGGTATAGGTTCTTTATTCACAAGTAGTTCAATAATTTTTTTTAGCTTGTCTATGTTCTTACCTCTTTTTTGTGCTAGCTTTATATCCTTAGCAAAAGAGTTGGTATAAATTGGTTGGAACACGATCAAATCTTCAATTTATCAAACATTTCTTTTGTGTTTTTAGAAGCAACTAATCCACTTTTTTTATCTGTAGCTTTGAATGTTCTTAAAGTTTTTGCATTTGGTATTTTCATTGGTACAGGCCACTCATGTTCACGCACAACATATTTATAGAGAATTGTTACTGCTTGAGTTGGAGTCATACCAAGTTGTGATAAAACACGCTCGGCTTCGCATTTAAGTTCGGGATTTATTCTCGCTCTTATATAAGCTGTTTTAGACATAATATGCTTTTTATTCCAATTAATTTACAAGAACAATTGTATCACGTATGGGATACAATTACAAATACTAATTGTTATTTGTTTTTACCATGGCAACAATCAATCATGAGATTCATTCCGCTATCCTCTATTTTTGGAAATATCAGTGTATTTAAAGAATTACTATCTTTAGCACAAAAAGCTCCATATGGGGCTTTTTAAAAGACTCTTTAAAATGTTCGGAAGTTACTGCAAAATACAGTTTGTGGCTTTAAGAACGGATCCTAAGCTGAGTAAATGCTGTATATTCTTCTCATTTTAAGATAGTTAGAAAAAGTTACGCATTGCTTTATTGCAACTTTGGTTTTCTTCTAAGATTATTTACTTACAATATTTCTATTTTTCTTTTATTTCCTTGTTTTAGCCAGATACTATTGATATAATAATTATATATTAAATGAATTATATTTATGGAAATAATAGAAGTTGATCCAAGAGTTTGTAAAAGGTGGCAATATGCTGATCGCAATTCTTTTGAATTTGGTGATACGAATATTTTAGCCGAAGACATAAAACGTAATGGACAAATAACACCTGTTTTTATTCGAGCCTTAAAAGACACTGGCAAGTTCAAATACGAGGTAATTGCTGGCAGTAGACGCCTGCAAGCTTGCCTTGCCGCCGACTTACCACTCAAAGCAATATTAACTAATGTAACAGATGTAGAGGCAGCAGCTATCCAGATTAAGGAAAATGAGCAACTAGGACTTTCTGAGTACTCAAGAGGCTTGTCATTTGCTAAACTAAAGCAAGACGGTAAGCTAACTCAAGAGCAATTAGCCGAAATTGCCGGGTGCTCCAGAAAAAAGATACAAAACTTATTAGCATTTGAGAAAATAGATAAAGCGATCTGGAATGCCGTTACAAACATGAGTAAAGTTTCAGCTAGATCTGCGGAAACTATCTTAGCTCTTTCAAAAAAATCAGCTGCCCACAAAGAAGCTCTTATCGAGATTGCCGAAGAAATCAGAAAAGGTGCCGGTAGTGTACGTATCGAAAAACTCGTTGATGAAATCTTAAATGGAGAGTTTGGTAAAGAGGAAGAAGAAATTATCACTAACACATCTGGTCAAGTCCTGGCTAAATGGAAAGATGGTAAGCTATATTTTGCCAAAGATTTAAAGTTAGACAAAAATAAATTCAACAAAATGCTGGTTGATTTCTTTAATATCGAAAACAAGTAAAACAAAAAAACAGGAGGATTGCTATGAATAATTATGAGTTTGTAAAATTTGCTGCCAACAGATTCGGTATTGACGAAACTGTTGCTGAATCGATGGTTGATATGTTTGCTCAAAGCTTGCAAGAACTAGTAGCCGCTGGGCAATCCGTTACCATCGATGAAATCGGTGAGTTCAAATCCGTACCCCTATTCCCAAATGGATTAAATCACCATAATAATATTGCCCTTGCCAAAGTTGCAAAACGTAATATTGTTAGCTTTAAGCCAAGTGATAGGCTTGTAGGAAGAGTTGCTTAGTAATGAAAAAAGATTGGGTGAAAATCATCCTCTCTTACATGTACTAGGGATTAATCATTTAGAAAATATTCCACTAATTTAGCGAGCTTTCTTCTATCAGTACTGTTTTTAGCCCTAATGATAAGAGAACCCATTCTCCATCTGGCAACAATTTCTCCTTTGTTATCTCTAATATCATTGTCTATCTCTTCCTTTTTACCTGATACGATAGTTTTAACGGATTCTTCAATATCATAGCTAGCCAACCCATTTTTAATCTTGTCTGCAATTTCTATTAAAGCATTGATATAGTCATTCCCTTTCCTTGAAAGAGAATAAATGCTATTAGCAGCTCGCGCTGAAATTTTGTCTGTGTTATCTATAGCATTTATTACTGATTTTGGAATTTTTGCAAAACAAAGCAAGCTTTGGATTTTAGATCTCGATACACCAATGTTAATTGCAAGCTGTTCTTGTGTTAGTACTTTATTCTTTATCAAAAGATTGTAGGAAAGTCCCTTACTATAAGGTGAAATTCCAACTTTTTCATTTTCCTTAATTTGGGATATGGCAGCTTCTTTGTCATCAAAGTCTGTGAGAATTGCTTTAAGTGGAATACGTGCTAATAAACAAGCTCTCCATCTTCTAGCTCCCGCAAATAATTCATATTCATATTCTTTATCGTCACTTAGCCTAATGAGGACAGGATTAATTTGACCATTCCTTAGAATATCTTCGGCAAGTTCATTAATTTTGAAAAATTCAGATTCAGCTCTATCGGCATATTTCCATCTTTTACAAGTTGCTGGATCAATATTTAATACTTTCATAATAAGTCTGTAAGTTTCAATTTAATTATTATCGGACTTTAAAATATTTTGTATAAATGTTTTCAATATCCTCAATTGTACCAAGTAAAACTCCAGTGAAAGGCATTATCCGAACTCCACATTCTGCGTTTAATGTCATTAGTTCTAAAGTTTGTTGCCCAGTATAGATAGGCTCACCATTATTATTAAGCTTGATGTCTCTTAAGCTACTGGTCGGTTTAAGGAGTTTGTCTAGATTTTGGTATCTTCCTTGCCCTACTTCTTTGCAAACAGAGGTTTTTGTTGGAATATCTTGAGCAGAAGCAGAGGCTAGAGCTATTATCACAATTAATGTTAGAACCATAAAGGTGGTTAGTATGTCTGCTATGTTATTTTTAAATATAAAAATAATTTTGTGCATATTTTTTTCTCCTATTAGATGTAGCGGTTTGATTTAAATTTTCTATAAAAATGTTTATCCTTCAATTTTTGTAGTTATTTTGGTTATTTTATTTTTTATATAGTTTAAATTTAATGTAACTAAAATTTATGATATTTGTCTATTGTCCATCTTAGAAATTTATCATCAATATGAGGAGACTCAGCTTCGGCCTCGATTGAATATTGGTATACTTCTTTTATTAAAGCAACTAGCTTTTCTAGTGAAATATTTATCTTCTTTTCTATAATTGAGGTGGTAACAGAATTTGTGGCATCACAAAAGATTTTAATTTGTTCTGCAGTTAAATTTTCGATCATTATTTTTTCCACATCGAGAAGAAGAAACTCTAAGCTTACACCTAAGGCTTTTGCGATCAGCTGTAAGTTTTGGGCACTAGGGGTTTTGGAATTGCCAGCAAGGATGCTATAGACTGTATTTCTATTTAACCCAGTAGTTTTTTCAATTTTAACAGCATTGATGTCCTTTTGAGCCATTAGCTCACGAATCCTATTTTGTAGATTTGTCATTGTATTTAAAAATTATTCTTTTTGCTATTCCTTTAAATATAAAGTGAAAAATACAAAATAACAATAAAAACTTAATAATAGACTTTATTTTACGTAAAAACCAAGCCAAGTGTAAGCTGAGCTTATTTGCTTTATCAAAAGAAATAAATACTTGACACAACACGTGTAATACTTTATATTTAAAGTACGTATGAATAACAAAAGAGGAACTATATGGCTACTGATAATAAACAAAATGATCAGAAAGAAGCGCGAAAAAACCCTGGGGTCAGCAATTATGTTATAATTCCAGTAGCACTAGCGGCAACATTATGCGGCTGGATTACCTCTCCTTATGGCGAGGCACTCATTAAAGAAGTTGAAGCTCACTGGCTTCATGTTGTTTATCTTGTTTATCCAGCATTTACGGTGCTTGGCGGTGGCAGCATGCTTCAAAGATCAACAAGAGCTGGGAAAGCAGCTCTTGGGGCGCTTGCAACCTTTGGGATAGTATTTGGTTTTCTTGCACTAACAAAATAAGTATCAACTTAAATTTTAAAATAGAAGGAGTTAATATGAATAATTATGGGTTTGTGAAATTTGCGGCCAACAGATTTGGTATTGACGAAACTGTAGCTGAGTCTATGGTCGATATGTTTGCTCAAACTTTGCAAGAACTAGTTGCAGCTGGGCAATCTGTAACTATCGATGAAATTGGTGAATTCAAGTCTGTGCCCCTCTTTCCAAACGGATTAAATCACCACAATAATATTGCTCTTGCCAAAGTTGCAAAGCGTAATATTGTTAGCTTTAAAGCTAGTGAGAATTTAACTAAAGTCGTTTTATAAAATAAAAACAGAGTCATACATTATGAAAACAATTACTGCGGCTGATCTAAAAAAATATTTAGATCAAGATAGTATGCTACTGATTGACGTAAGGGAGCCCGCTGAACACAGAACAGAGTCTATTGATAATGCTTGTCTTATACCCCTTGCAGAAATTTCTGTTGAAAGATTACCCTCAAAGTCACGCCCGATTGTTATTCATTGCCGTTCTGGAAAAAGAAGCTCTGAGGCGTGCAAAAAACTTTTAGCACAGGATCCAACATTGGATCTTTATTCATTAAAAGGAGGGATTATAGCCTGGAAAGAAGGAGGTTTTAATATTAAACAATCTGGTAGCAATGTTCTTCCTCTTGATCGCCAAACACAACTTGCAGCAGGTATTATAGCTTTTTCTGGCGTCATATTGGGTGCCTTTGTTAATCAAAGATTTTATCTTTTGCCTGGTTTCGTTGGTTTGGGATTGATGCTTGCTGGCCTTACTGGATGGTGTGGTATGGCAAAGCTATTAGCCAGAGCGCCTTGGAATAGATAGCTATGGAATTCTTAGGATATCTCAGTTTATTATTTATGGGATTAACTCTAGGACTCGTAGGGGCTGGAGGATCAATTTTAACTATTCCTATTCTTGTTTACATATTCAAAATACCCATCATTATAGCAACAACTTATTCTCTACTGATTGTTGGAGTTTCTGCTTTCATTGGTACTGTGCGTTATAGAAGTTCTATTTTATTCAGTAAAGTAGCTCTTTTTGCTTTACCATCTATAATTGGTGTCTTTAGCGCAAGATTCTATATCCTGCCTAATTTACCAAGATCATTGGGCATTATTACCTTAGATCAAGCCATGATATTATTGCTACTGACATTCATGATTTCCTCAAGTTATTTAATGATAAGAGATAATCGGCTTCAGCTACCAAATACAAAGCACTCGTCATTCTTAAACCAAACAAAGATAATCTTGCTTGGATTTTGCCTAGGTCTGGTAATGGGTCTTCTAGGTGCCGGTGGTGGTTTCTTAATAATACCTACTTTAATTTTATTGATGGGTTTTAGTATGCAGGGTGCTGTTCCTACATCTTTATTTATTATTACACTCAATTCATTGATCGGATTTTTATCAGATAAACATAATTTTCTAGCACAGGACTGGATAAACATATTTTGGTACGTAAGCCTAGCTGTGCTTGGTATGCTGATAGGAATAAAATTAGGAACCTACATTAATGCTTCGCAATTAAAAAAAGGTTTTGGATGGTTTATATGTATAACAGCAATTACAATTGCATTAAGAGAGTTTATTATATAATAAGAAGCATGGAGATTTTATTATGGCTATCAATATCAAAACGTTTTTTGATCAAGATACAGCAACTTTTACTCATGTAGTTAATGATAAGAGTACCAATAAAGCAGTGATTATTGATCCAGTTCTTAATTATGATCAATACTCAGGAAGGATAAGCAAAACGTCTGCAAACGAGGTCATTAGCTACGTTCAAGGGCATAGTTTATCTGTAGAATCGCTTTTAGAGACTCATATCCATGCTGATCATATTACTGCTTCTCATTACTTGAAGGAAAAATTAGGTGGGAAAATTGGGATTGGTAATAAAATCAAAGATGTGTTGGCATTTTGGATTCCTATTTTTAATACCGCCAAAGATACAAAGCTTGACGGTTCTCAGTTTGATAAACTCTTTAACGATAATGAAGTCATCACACTAGGAAATGTAGATATTAAAGTTTTACACACACCTGGCCATACACCAGCGTGCTCAAGCTACTTGATTGAGGATGTCATTTTTGTTGGAGATACTATATTTATGCCTGATATTGGAACAGCCCGTACTGATTTCCCAGGAGGCAGTGCTAATACTATGTATGACTCTATAAAAAAGATTTTGAGTTTGCCCAATGAAACGAGAATATTTATGTGCCATGATTATCCGTTACAAGGAAGGGACATTGCTTGGGTATCAACTGTTAAAGAACAAAAAGAGAGAAATATTCTTATACATGAAGGAATATCAAAAGACGAGTATATACAAACACGTAATAAAAGAGATAGAGGCAAAGCCGTTCCAAAACTATTACTGCCTTCATTGCAAACTAATTTAAGGGCAGGTACTTTCGGAAATCCCGAAGATAATAACATAAAATACATTAAAATACCGATTGATAAAATATAAGATTGCATAACTTATTAGACAAACTCTTTATATTTGGATAGCAATGAAGCTCTTAATTCACACTAAATCAAACAACTAAATATGATAAAACGAGATTTGGAATGTATCCATGGTATGGGCAATTAATTAAATCTTCTCTCACTCCTCCTGGCTATTATTTCGGAATAATCTGGCCTATTTTATATATTAGCTTAGCTATTTTGGGATGGGAAACTACACAAAGAAAGGGAGAAAACTATACTAAAGTGGTATTGGACTGGGATGTTTTTAAACTGGTTATGGAGCCCGGTATTTTTTACTTGTCACTTAAGCGGGTTAGCACTCTAGATATTAATTTTACTTGTCACTATTAATGCCTATATTTTAATTAAGCTAAGAATTGGATATACCAACTATGCATATATGATGCTACCTTATTTCTTG
>NZ_JARJFB010000095.1:0-7659 GCF_034554655.1 Candidatus Megaera venefica | reverse complement strand
TGATTATATAACCTATAAGGAATTTACACACTTAGATGGACAGACCCGATATCGAATGTATTTCTAGAGGGCTGACTATACTTGACGGATCATATTTACGTAGACTTATTTGCACTATGGCTCTCGATGAATATATGGTGTGCTTTGAAGGGAAAAAAACGTTAACAGAATTACATAATGTTTTTGAGGTAACAACAGATAGAGGAGTAAAAAAAATACTAAAACGCTTAGAGTTAATAGGAGTGGTCAAAGTAATGCCATCACTTAAATATCATGACAAAACAAAATATATATCTATTGATATAATTTTTTTGCAATATTTTGCACGAGATTAATCACATGACCCAACTAGTCAATTACCACATATCCAAACACCTTACTTTTCAACACATTTTTAACGAAGCAAATCAATGACTAGGCAACTAAGTGAGCTGGAGAGCGAATTTTACACAAAAATTATTACAGCAATAGATGCGGTAACAAAATTAATCGACAAAACTGCGCAAAGCTTACCTAGAGACTCGGAAGTTAGGCGTTACTTAGCATATTGTGCTTTTGATGTAAGAAATAATCTCTTGGATTCAATGTACAACAAATTAATGCACTGGGAGGGGGGGAGAATGACTAAACCTACTAGATCACAAATGAAAGAAGCTAGATGCATGCTCGAAGATGTAACTGAGTTAAATCAGTTATATGACGATGTAAAGTTAATAGCCAAAAAGGCAGAAGCTATCCTGGAAAAGATAGCTCATATGTCTACTGCAAAAAAAACGGACTACAACACATTCTTAGATAGCATCAATAAGGGGGAAATCTAATGAATGACTCACGTTTAGTCGATCTGGATGAAGAAAGAAAAGCACTAAACGATCTATATTCACATGCAGAATTATTAGCAGCAAGAGTGAAAAACATAAATAGCGATCTGGCAGAATTGGCAACAAAAATAAGGCATATGGCTATCACAAAAGAAGCTGAGTGCCATGAGATCTTAGAAACCATAATGAAAGGAGAACAACAATGATTGATGACTTACAAAAGATCGCCAAACGCATTATTCGGATGATTGAAGCTGGAGAAACTGGCCAAGATGTCTTTGCAAGGGATGCAGGAACTTTAGCAGAATTGATACTGAATATAGAAGAACTAACCACGAAGAGGTTTAAATGAACTCAGCAAGAGAAGAATTAGAACATTTCGACATGGTTGCACTGTGGGCATATGTCATAAGTCGCGCGCAAAATGATCAACAAAATATTCTTTTGATAGTCGAAGGGGGGAATGCATGATTAGGGAACTAAATATAAACACTGAATTCCAAGAGTTAATACCTCCATTGTCTCTTGAGGAGCTAGAAAGCTTAGAAGAAAGTATAATAGCTGAAGGTTGCCGTGATTCGTTAGTAACTTGGGGCAATACCATAATAGACGGTCACCATCGTTATGCTATATGCCATAAAAATTATATTCCATTCACCACAGTAAATAAGAAACAAGAATTAGAAACTGAACTAGACGTAAAGCTATGGATGATAAATAACCAGTTTAGCCGTAGGAATTTATCCACAGAGACAAGACTGGCTTTAGCATATCAGTTCAAGGAGTTCGAAGCTGAGAAGGCTAAAAGTCGTCAGTTGGCTAATTTAAAACAATTTGTTGAAGAAGAAACCTCAAAGATAAGCCAGTCTACCGTTGCCCCACTAGTTGGGCAACGGAGAGAAGTGGAACATGAAACTAGAGGAAGAGGTGCATTAGGTGAGATAGCCAAAAAAGCAGGTGTTAGCCATACAACAGCTGAACAATATGACGTTATCCAACGCAAAGGCACTAAAGAACAGAAAGCTGAAGTAGCCTCTGGGAATTCTAGTATCAAGAAAGTTTACAACAATATTCGCTCCGAAGAACGTCTAACCACAAATATAGCTACCCAGTGGCCTGAAGGTAAGTACCGAGTTATTTATGCCGATCCGCCTTGGAGTTATGGTGATGAACGCTCTGGTATGGGTGGTGCTATTGATCACTACAACACAATGAGTTTAGAGGATATTAAGGCTTTGCCGGTTAAAGAATTGGCCGAAGATGATGCAGTACTATTTATGTGGACAACTGCTCCGTTGTTAGAGGAGGCTTTTGAAGTAGTGAATGCATGGGGATTTAAGTATAAGACAAATATTATTTGGAACAAGGTAAAGCCTAATCTAGGAAATTACACATCTGTACGACACGAACATTTAATGATTGCTACAAAGGGCAGAGGTACTCCTGATAATACAGAGCGTCCTAATTCCGTTCAAACTATAGAGCGCACAGGTAGGCACTCAGAAAAGCCCGAAGAATTTAGAAACATAATCGAAACTCTGTACACGTACGGCAACAAAATAGAATTGTTTTCTCGTAAGAAAGTGGAGGGTTGGGAGGTTTATGGGAATGAATGCTGAATACTATAAACAATTGTATCAAGAAAGATTGCCTATAGGACAAGAATTTCAAGATCATTGCGCGGCTCTATTTTTACATGAGCTACATATACCTTTAGTTAATTTTCAAAGCAAGGATTGGCAATTTAAGATAGGCGAAAATGCTCAAGGTTTTGAGATTAAATACGATCAGCACTTTTCTAATACCAAGAATTTTTGGATCGAGGTACAGCAAAGAGTAACGTTAGATCAAAGCTATTACGACGCTGGCATTTATCAAAAAGACAATGCATGGATGTACTGTATCGGCGATTACTCGGTTTTGTACTTGTTCGGTAAGCGTTTTTTGCAGCTATTACATCAATCTAGCAGATTTGAAATTATAGAAAACAAGCTAAAAACTTCAAAGGGTTTTCTTTTACCACAAACAGATGCCGATAAATATTACACCCATAAAATAGAAACACCGCAAGGATTTGTGAAACTCTCAGGAGGGAATGCATGAGTGATAACAAAAATATTAATGAGATTATAATAGAAGACCCATCACTGATATTACTAGTTGGTGTAGGAAGTTCTGGAAAAACTACTTTTGCAAAGAAACATTTTTTGCCTACCCAAATTATTTCTTCAGATGTATGCCGAGCTAATATTTGCGACAGCGAAACTGATATGAGATTTTTGCAACCAGGCTTTCAATTGCTTAATGAGATATTAGTTAAGCGTCTACAAGCAAAAAAACTATCAGTAATTGATGCCACAAACACGAGATTGGAAGATAGACAAGGTTATCTAAAAATGGCTTGTAAATATCATATACCGACAATAGCTATTGTATTTGATATAGAGTTAGATGTTTCTTTAGCGCGCAATTCTAAACGTTCCGATAGGGGCGGATGTAGTGATTATATTTTTAGACAAAAAGAGCAGTTGAGTCAATCTTTCTATGAGTTAAGAAAGGGAAAAGATTACAAAGAGGTTTTTGTATTAAGCACTCCAAATCAAATAAAAAAACAAAAGATAGTGTTGTTACCAAGATTAAGAGGGGTTGCATGAAAGCCCAATCTAAACTCAATAAAAAAGCCAATAATAAAAAGAACCTCTTAAAGGAAGAAGGGAATATCAGAATAGAGGCTTTATACAATATCATTCTTACTGAGAGTGGCAAAGCAGATTATCTGGCTATCGATATCTACACAGAAGCTAGGTCTTGGTATAAGCCTAAGAAAACAAATATCCAAGGTAATATAGTCTACTCGTCAAAGCTAAGCGGCTATGGGTGGCAGATAGGTTATGAGTATTTAGCTAATAAGCATAAATGTACTACTGAGTTAATCAGAAGAAAATTGGTCTTATTAGAAAAGTTAGGTTTACTTACTAGAGATTTTAGAACTGAATATTATCACGGTAAAAGATTTAACAATAATATGTATCTTTTAGTATGGAAAGACACGCCTCATTTCTATAGTGAAATTGGTCTAGAAAAAAAGGTATTAACTACTCCTCAAAACCAAGTAGAGCTATGCAAAAATTCGTGCCCCCCTCTCCAACAAAAATTGGACAACATATATGTAATACCCAATAACGGTAAGAAAAAAGAAGAAGAAGCTAAAGCTTATTCTTCTTCTTTTTTCTCTAGTACTCCTATTGAAGTTAATACTCCTTTAGCGTGCGCGCGTGAGGTAAAAATTCAACCTTACAAAATCGTACAAATCTCAAACACAAAACCTGAACCAGCACCGCAAGAACCAATTATCGAAGTTCCAACCTTGGCTATTAGCTCTCTTGCGGAGCTAGCCAAGGTTTACCAAGCAGAAGAAATCCGTGTTGTGGCAAGCAAGGTGGTCAATTGTGACCAGCTGGAAGAGCAACCGTACGAAAAAATCGTACAACTGAAATCACGGATTTTAGTGGAAGAGACTGCAAGCATATCTAGCGAGGAGGGCAGTGTGAATACAGGGCGAATAGACCAAATAACGCAGTTGAAGGCTGAGATCTTCAAGGCATTTGATAGCAAAACCAGTGAGGAAATCATGGAGAATTGTACCTTTACGGAACTTGAGCCAAACAAGCTAGGAATCAGTATACGAGCTAAATTTATCTTCTCTGAACATGACAAACAAAAGCTAAAAACTTGCGTTCATATGACGTATGGTTCTGAGATAAAAATGGTAAATACCTCAGTTACAGAAAGACTCGTGCCGATAGAAGAGGTTAGCAAGGTTATGCAAGCTCAATCAAATTGCCTAAAATGGGATCGATTCAAAAATGAGCTACTCAAGTATTTTCCAGAAAAAACGGGTGATCATATTCTCAACGCTTGGTTTGATAAACTAAGAGTTAGTGAAGATGCGCCAAACAACAGAATCATCCTAACAGGTTCAACTTTTTATGTTGATAGCATTTACAGCAGATTCGAGACTGCAATTGAAGGAGTGGTTAAGAAAATGGCGGCTTCACAAAACAAAGTAACTCTTGAATTGCATTATGAAAATAATAGCCAGAGACCAAGAATTTACAAACCAAACGGAGGGTTTTGATGAGATACAAGAAAAAGCCAATAGTGGTTGAAGCTGTGCAATTTATAGATTGCGTTTCTGATAAAATACAAGATCATTTTGACGAATACCCTGACTGGCTAAATGAAGCTTTTAAAGAACATACGATTAGATTAATTTTTGCTGATACAAAACACCTAACAATTGAATCTTTTGCTATAGCCACAAAAGAGGGAGAGATGACCATAACAAAGGGTAATTGGCTTATATAAGGGGTAAAAGGTGAGTTATATCCTTGTAATGATGAGATTTTTAGAATGACATACGAAGAGGTAAACAAAAATGCGGAATAGCGCAGAAATACAGCTGATAGGCTACGTGTATCAAGACGCAAGATGCCCGAATGAACGAGATTATCCGAATTGGGTAGTGTTTAAGCTTTGTGTGAACAGGAAGTACAAAGATAAGAATGGAGAAGAAAAGCAAGATACTAGTTGGTTTGAATGCAAATCCAATTCTGAAACGATGTCCAAACTTATTAAGCTGTACGTCAAAGACAAGATGGGTTTATTTGTCAGAGGAATACCTAAGGCTAAAGCTTATACGACCAGCAGCGGAACAGCTGAAGCAAATATTGAAGTACTAGTTACCGAGTTTAATATTCTAACGTATCCAAAAGAAAAGACTGATACAACAGAGCAGAGTAACGGCAGGTACAAGATAGAAAGCGGTACAAAACAAGCTATGCCAGAGGCAACAATATACGATGACGAAATACCATTTAGTTAGGAAAGAGATGCTTAAAAAATCATTATCGGTATTTGATGTCTTTTCGGGGATAGGCGGATTTTCTCTCGGGCTAGAAAAAGCAGGAATGCAAACAGTGGCTTTTTGTGAAAAGGACTCTTTTTGTCAAAAAATACTAAAAACACATTGGCGTGATATTCCGATATTTCCAGATATATCAAAATTAACTAAAGACGATTTTAAAACGCTAAAGCAAATTGACATTATTGCAGGAGGTTTTCCTTGTCAGGATATTTCTTGCGCAGGAAAACAAGTTGGAATTAATGGCTCAAGATCGGGGCTTTGGAAAGAATTTAAGAGATTAATTAATGAGCTCAAACCAAGATATGCAATTATCGAAAACGTGGCTAACCTTCGTAGTAAAGGACTTGTCGCCGTCCTGCAAGATTTATGGGAGATCGGGTATGATGCAGAATGGCATTGCATACCAGCTTCTGCCTTTGGTGCGCCTCACAGACGGGATAGAATCTGGATTATGGCCTACCCCACTTGCATCGGCAAAGTCGGATTGTCCGTCGGAAAGGATGAGACAGAGTCCACACTTGGAGACGGTTGTAAAAATGCTACCGACGCCGACTGCAAGCGATGCGACTGTGGGAGATATAATCGGCAAGGAGGATATCTACAAGATGACTTCGAGCGGAAGTATTCGGAAGCACACCAAGAATGGGACATCGGGGAGTCTGGGATTAGCAAGACATGTAAGATTCTTTCCGACCCCAACTGCCTGAGATTACAAGGATACTGGGGATCTCAAGAAACTAGCGCAATATGTAAGCAAGAGCAGATTAGCTTGTACTATCGCACACGAGGAATTGAACAATGGGGAGCAGAACCGGAATCAATAGCTAGACTAAAAGAGGGGCGTCTAAATCCTGATTGGGTGGAATGGCTTATGGGCTTTCCAAGTAGCTGGACAGAAAGCGGAAGTCGTAGGCAGCGTCTCATGGCTTTAGGCAATGCAGTCGTGCCGTTAATTCCGGAATTTTTAGGAGAAGCAATTATAAGTAGTTTTGAGAATAATTATAATCAATAAATTAATAGGACTAAGAAATGAATTTTATAGAAGCAATAAAACTAATAAAAGAACAGGGATTTATTAAGGTTATGAGAGGTGACACTCAAGTATTTTATTCTGATTGGAGTGGCAATCTTTATATTGAGCATGAAAATGAAACAGAACATGGTTTTAAAAATTTTGAACCTACTGTTGAGGATATTTTATCTGAAGATTGGCATGTAGTAAAAAATAAAAAACTACATACATTTGAGGAAGCTTTAAAAGCTTATAAATCAGGAAAAAATATACGTCGTAAAGGTTATGGTATATTGCACAATGAGGAGTACTGTGACTTTGACAGAGATGACATTATGGCTAATGATTGGATAATTATGGGAGAGAAGATATGAACCTAGACATAAGAAAAAGAGAGATTTCGTATAGAAACTTGCCGATAATTTTAAGACGGCATCAGTTATGGCTTGAAGACAGCTCTAAGGGCGAGAAAGCAGACTTTAGCAACACTTACTTGGTGGGAGTTTGCTTTAGAGCAGAGGATTTAAGAGGCGTTAACTTCCAAGGAGCATATTTAAAATATGCTGATTTGAGAGATACAAAATTATTTGGAGCTGATTTTCGTGATAGCGATTTAAGGGAGGCTGATTTGCAAGGAGCTGATTTATTTAGAGCTAATCTAACTGGATCTAGTATACACAAGGCGATTGTAGATAAGAATGCCTTAAACGAAGCAATAATGTAGAGAGGGTATATGAATAACCTAGTATTATGCGCATGGCTTATGCTTGCTATAACTATACTGATGAACAGTCTTTTTCTTTTCTCAATAACTAATGTCTCAAACGAGTTACTGGATTTAAATAGCAAAATTGACAAAATAATAATATTTTTAGACTTGGGTTTAAATGCTGAAGATG
>NZ_JARJFB010000094.1:0-7669 GCF_034554655.1 Candidatus Megaera venefica | reverse complement strand
TTTATCAGAGAGGTCAACTTTTTTTGTATTTTTATTATCTAACTCTATAGCCATATTCCGCATGCTTTTAGCTAGAATCAATAGATGCTCGTTATTTGCTAAAGACAGGTACCCTTTTTCAAATTCTTGTAAAGCTTTATAAAAATTCATAGAACGCACATTCTTATTTAGTGTTTGTGTAGGAACTCTTAGCATAAGATCAAATCCATAAAAGAGAAAAACAGCTTTTTTCATTATATTGAGATGTGCAATTTCTTTTCGGGAAGGATTGCGACCAAAATAATGTTTTAAGAATTCTTGTTCATAAAGTGTATTCCCAAAATTGAATACAATAATAGTGGCAATATCAAAAAATGGATCATCTTGCCCGGCATCCTCAAAATCTATAACTTTAAAATTTCCATCACTGAAAATAATATTATTGGGATTTAGATCTCCATGTGTTGCAGTTTTCTTAAACGACTTTATCTTCTCTAATTTGGCAATAATAGATAGAAATTTTGAGGTTTCGCTATCGTTAAAATGGATTTTGATTTTTAAAAGGAGGTTTTTGATTTGCTCCCTAATAGGTATGTGCTCACAAAATTTTGGACCATTGTGAATGCTTTTCAACAAATCGGCAAGCTTTAAAGCTTTTGTTGTCTGGTCTAGTTTTTCTTCCGATGTTTGCAAAAAAGACATCACAATTTCTTCTTTATTCATATCATAACCATAAAGCTTTGGACCATAGCCTTCTTCAGATGCAATTTTTTGAGCTTGTAGTTCTTGGATCTTATAATCTTGGCTCCGATGAGCAATACTACGAATAACGTAAAACTTTTTTCCGTCTGAAACTTTATATAAGGTAGAGCCAGATAATCCACCATTTAGAGGGGTAATTTCAGTCCAATTTTTATCTAAAGAATTAAAAGCAATAGAGGAGTAAATCTTTTTCAAATTACAAGAATGATTGGCAGGCCCATTATATGTGCTACACCCCACTAATATAAGAGAGCTTAATATTACGATTCTATTCATAAATTCTTCTATAAAATATTAATGTACAGATTACAATAATATTTGTAATCGTTAAAACCATAGTGGGGGATAACAAAGTAATATATAGTTTGTACTGTTGTTGTGGTAGTTTACCAGGATTACAAAAATCTGGCTATTTAAATATTTATCGCCAGAGTAATTGATAATTGTTAAGAATTTATGTGCACTTCACTTGTTGGTACCAATTAACCTCTAGTTTTTGTTCCTATATCTGTTTTAGATGACTGCAAAACTTTCTCGGTGTTGGATTTTGGTCTTTTAGAACTTAATATATCTCCAACAACATTCTTTCTTTTTTTAGAACTATTAAGAGTAATAGTTTCTCGTTTTTTGATTTGGGGCTTACTTTTTGATTTAGATTTATCTTGTTCCATTTTGTTAAGGAGTCCGTCGAAATCTGAAGCTTTAAACTTATAAGCGACAATACTTGCAGCTTTGGTTTGCCCTTTTTCTTGCTTTACATCTAGTTTAAGTAATGCAATAAAATCTTTCTTAATTACTGAAGGGGTCGATGGCTCATTGAGAATATCAACAATTTTCTTCATCGACGCTGTTTCGCTAGTCAATTTGCCGTCAGAACGAGAAGTTGCAGCAGTAGCTATAAATCCAGATAATACTTCTGTTTTGCTCTTTCCTTCCCAAGCTTCAGGTTTACAAAACGACAATAAATCATTTGATTTTTCTTGCTTACCACCTAGAACTTTATCTTTCCACTTTGAAACGATTCCATTATTTTGAGTTTCTTCAAAAATTTTAAGCATAAACTCTTTTCGATCCAGATTTAGATCGGGTTTGGTTCCAATACCATGATTCTCAAAATGTCTACCTGTCTGAATAGATCCTTTTATATGTAGATACTCAGCGTTGCGTTGCGCTTCTGCAAATGATAACGTTCCGACATCCTTAGTATCAAGTATCACAGCATTTAAAGCATTATCGCGCAAACCTTCATAAGTTTTATTGGTTTCTTTTGAATATTCAAAGTTTCCACCAACCTTTGCAAGGAATTTAAAAACCACATCCATAAGAAATTTCATAATCATACCAGGATTAGAAATTTTCTCTTGAGCACTATAAACAGCTATGTGAGCCTCATTGTCTCTACTATCTGAGCCAAATGCTAAGGCTAGCGTTCTGCCCTTTTTCTTGGATTTTTCTATTTCCTTATTAGAATCGGTAATATCCTCTACATCAGGAGATTGATCCTGACCATCAAAGTATTTTTGAGGGAGGTTATCACGATAACCACCGTCAACATATTCAACACCGTTAATCTTTACAGGCTCAAATACTATAGGAATTGAGGCTGAGGCTCTGCAGGCAAGGGCAATTTCAACATCTGGTGTTTTTCTAGCGTCAAAAATTGTAAGTTCACCTGTTCCTCGATTTGTTGCTGTAATAACTAAATCTTTGAATTTAATTGGATCAATTAAATGAAGTAGATCTAGATCTTTAAAATATATTGTTCCACTCTCTTGAGCTCGTTTATTCATCTCAGTAAACTGTACTCCATTAGAATCTATTATCGATTGTAATTTAGTTTGTTTTTCTTTTAATATCTTTAGTTCTTCAAGAGCTGATGGACTAGAATCATTTTGTAACTTGGTTATTTCGCTTGTAATAGACTCCATTCGAACATTACATATATCCATTATGTCTTTGTCTTTTAGATAATTAATAACATTGTTACTAATTGTATCGTGCATCAGTTGATATAGAGGTTTTCCATCTTTGTTTACGATGAAACCCTCACCTAGTAGTTTCTCAAAATTTGTTTCGTTAGATAATTTCTTAAAATCTTCGGCACTGATACCAGTTGCAATAAGTCCAGCTGTCATTGCCCCGGCTGAACTACCGGCGACAGCCTCAAGTCCGGCAAGAACTCCAGATCTTTCTAGTTCCTCGTGGACCCCAGAATAGATAGCTCCTTTGGCTCCACCTCCACTAAAGGCAGCGTATTTAAATGGTTCATTTTGTGCTCTCTTTAGCTCGCTTAAGTAAGAGTATTTTGCCATATCTTTCCCCTATTCAACTATATGTTACTATTCTATACACAAAGTAACGTACTGGACAAACAATTTCTTTAAATGACATGTAATGCTTTTCCTGCTATAGTGCAATTTTCTGACAAGAAGCTCATTCAAATAGTAATTCATAGACAATGCAATTCATAGACGAAGCAAGGATTTATATAAAAGCTGGTGATGGCGGTAACGGTGCCGTTAGTTTTCGTCGTGAGAAATTTATTGATCGTGGTGGGCCTGATGGTGGGGATGGTGGAGATGGTGGAAGTATTGTTTTTCGTAGCAATTCTCATTTGAACACTTTGCTTCAATTTCGGTTTAAACGTCATTTTATGGCAGATAATGGACAGAACGGAAAGGGACGCAATAAATCTGGTAAGACCAAAGATGATTTAATACTCCAAGTACCAGTAGGAACACAGATTTTTTCCGAAGATGGTAATTTGTTAATTTACGATTTTACCACAGACAATCAAGATTTTGAGATGTTAAAAGGGGGCTTGGGTGGCCTTGGTAATGCTCATTTCAAATCTTCAACAAACAAGTCACCTCGTAAACGTACGGAAGGAGAAATTGGCGAAGAAATGAACATAGCTTTAAAACTAAAGCTACTTTCAGATGCTGGGTTAATTGGATTGCCAAATGTTGGTAAATCTACTTTCCTTTCAATGACTTCGGCAGCAAAACCTAAAATAGCTGATTACCCGTTTACCACTCTAAAACCTGGTCTTGGAGTTGTTTATGTTAGCGATGAAGAGTTTGTGCTTGCCGATATTCCTGGACTGATAGCAGGTGCTCATGAGGGAAGCGGTCTTGGAGATAGATTTTTAAAGCATATAGAACGTTGTGGGGTCCTACTTCATATTATTGATGTAACGCATGAAGATGTTAAGCAGGATTACCTGACTATTCGAGACGAATTAGAATCCTATTCCCCATTATTAAAGGAAAAAACAGAAATTATTTGTCTAAATAAAGTTGATAGTGTTTCTGAAGAAGAATTGGCTGAAAAAATGAAAATTCTAAACAATCTCACAGGGCAAAAAATTTATCCAATTTCCGGCTATACAGGCAATGGAATTGAAATCGTTTTGAAAAAAACCCTAGAAGCAGTTAAAGCATGGCAAAACCCTGAGGAGTAGAAGTTTTTTTAGATTCTGGTTTATTTGTGTTTAATTCAATAGAGCACTTTATTTATAATATCTCCAAGCTTTCTTGATACTATTTTTATATCATATTTTGAGCATAACTTTGAATATGCCGATTTTGCACATTTTTTTGCCTTCTCTGGATTATCAACAAATTCAGTTAACTTGTCAGCTAAATCCTCTGCTGAATTAACTGTGGCTAATAGAGCATCAACATTATGATCCAATATTTCGCTTGGACCTTCACATTTTGTTGATACTATAGGTTTGGAATATTCCATTGCTTCGAGAAGAACTATGCCAAAAGGTTCGTGAATAGAGGGTAAACAAAAAATATCTATTTCTGCAAAGAACTTTTTTTTATCCTTGATCCAACCGGGAAAAGTCGTTATCTCGTTTATGTCTAATTCTTTGGATTTATTCTTTAGTTGTTCCTCATCCTCACCACCACCGCCAAGTACTAATCTAACATTATACTCTCGGTGTTTCAGAATTGCTAAAGCATCTAAAAGATATTCATACCCCTTTTGTTTGACAAAGCGACCGTAACTACCAATTACTATTGGGTCATGAAATTTTGACTCTTCGTATTTTAAATTGATTCTAAGCATGTTTGGTATTTGGAATATTCTGTCATGATCATAACCGTTATCGGTCATATATTGTCTTAGATGATCAGTGATTACTATTACATAATCACATTTCTTCAGACGCTTATAGCTATAATTATGAGCAACGCCAATTAGCTTTACTGACTTTGGTTTGAGAGCTGCTGCAAAATTTATTGCTCTTCCACCATGTGCTATAATGACATTTGGTCTATATAGTGCAATTAATATTCTTAAATATATTTTCGATATAATACACCAGGAAGTTAATGTAGGAAGCTTAATTGAGTCGGTGAGTTGATCATTTATGAGTGCGTAGGCACTTGAAATATTTATGACTTGATATCCAGTCTCTTGGAGGGCTTCATTATAATCTAGGTATGCTTGCTGAATTCCGCCAAGCTCTCTACTAACCATGATATTAAATATTGGCATAAATGTTTCTATTTATTAGTTACATATAAGATAATAACATTAGTAGGATTAGTTTAAAGCTAAAGTTTAATTAACATTGAGTTTTGACTCTTGACTGAATTTTTCAAAATTAGTATCCTTAATTCTTAATGAGTAATAAAAAGTTATATTTGAGGTAAAATAATGAGTCAAAAGTTGAATTTTGGAGAATTTTGTTGGAACGAATTAATGACGTCTGATACCAAGAAAGCCCAAGCATTTTATCAAGATTTGTTTGGTTGGACGAGCACAAAACATGATATGGGTGAATCTACTTATACTATGTTTATGCAGGGTGATAAAACTATAGGGGGTATGCTAAAAACTCCAGAAGATAAAGCAAATATTCCTCCGCATTGGATGAGCTACATCAGTGTTGCAGACCTAGATGCTACTCTAGATAAAGTAAAAAAATTAGGCGGAACCGTTATAGTTCCAAAGACAACTGCTGGTGATATGGGAAGTTTTGCAATTATTCAGGACCCTACTGGTGCGCATATTGCTATCTGGAAACCGTCCCAAAAAGCTATGTAACTTTTGTTAAAGTGTACTAAGTGTCTATGATGCAGCGGCGGTGGCATCTGGTGGTCTGATGTATAAAGGTTCTATAGGGTTGATTTGCCCTTTATTTATCATATCATCTGCCAATCTTGCAATATGAAATGCTTTTATAGTGTGGAATCTTGGGAGTATGGTAAGTCTATCTAGATCTTTTATTTCATTATATACTGACGCTAAGCCACTGCCTGCGCAAGCGTTAATCCCAGGGTAAGCTTGTATAAGCTGTCTGATGTCCTTATTGTCAACTAATTTAGGATTTGACGGATGGTTGCTTCGATTAAATATTTGTACATATTGCTGATTTCTATAGGCATTTAGTATTATTATAGCATTTTCAAAATCTAGCACTTGCTGAGTCAGTCTGTAATAAGCCGCATCAAAATTAGTTATGCCAATACCCTTAATATTAGTAGCGTGAATAATTCCTTTTGCCGCAGCCAAACCAATCCTGACTCCGGTAAAACTTCCTGGCCCTACTGTTACAGCCATGTATTCAAGATCTTGGTATTTTAGGCGTGCATTTATAAGAGAGCTCTGTACCATTACCATCAATCGCTCAGCTTGCATGGATGGACGCAACTCTTGCTCAAATGAGACTATTTCCTGACCAAATGAAACTGCAACAGAACAGCTATTATTTGAGACATCAAAACAAAGAATTTTGTTCATAATCGATTGAATTATAGGGATTTCTACGGTATACAATAATATACGAACAGATGAAAAACAATATGAAAATAATTGCTGGCTCAAGTAATCCTAATTTAGCATTAAGACTAGGCGTAGATTTGGGATTCGAGGTGCTTGATACAAAACTTAGTAAATTTAATGATGGTGAACTTAAAATTCAGGTTCATGGCTTTATTGGTAAGGAAATATTATTAATTCAGTCTACTAGTGCGCCGGTGAATGACCACCTAATGGAACTGTTACTTCTTGCTGACACTGCTAGGCGCGGGGGGGCAAAGAGGATTATTGCGGTTATCCCATATTTTGGTTATAGTCGGCAAGATCGTTGTGATTATAAAAATGGCCCAATTTCTGCAAGTGTTGTGATAAAGATGATTGAGGCAGCTGGGGTTACTGAGGTTATTACTCTAGATCTGCATTCAAATCAGCTTGAAGGTGTTTTTAATATTCCAATCAAGAATCTCAGTACTCAAAGTATATTTTTTCCAGTGATTCAAGGCCAGGTAAATAATATTGTTATTTCTCCAGATATTGGAGGAATCTCAAGAGCAAGAAACTATGGGTCTCTACTTGGAACAGATCTTGCAATTATAAATAAAAGTAGAGATTTGAATAACGTATGCTCAATGAGCGAAATTATAGGCGACGTTAAAGGTAGACACTGCATTATTATTGATGACATAATAGATGGGGCAAATACAGTCTGTTTAGCCACAGAGCTCCTGCTTAAAAATGGAGCAAATAGCGTTGAAGCAATTGTAACTCACGGTGTTTTGTCAGGGGGTGCCGTAGCAAAAATACAAAAATCAGCGTTAAAACATCTATATATATCAGACTCAATCAGTAATCCTGTTCTTCCGGATAAGCTGTCTGTGTTACCTACTCATGAACTATTAGCAGCTGCTATTAAGCTGATTTAACTTGAGATGATTGTGTTGTGTGTTCGATGGCATATTACTAAGCCAGTTCCAGGGCTTGACCCGTGATCTTCTTTTTGACTGCAAGGTAAAGAAATCCTGAAACGAGTTCAGGATGACTTTTACAAAACTAATAATTATAGTAATTTGTCTCTCCGTCAAAACTCTAAATTTTTGATATAATTTCAAGAATTTCAAAAATAAATCACCGCACATTCATTTTTTGAGCT
>NZ_JARJFB010000093.1:0-7707 GCF_034554655.1 Candidatus Megaera venefica | reverse complement strand
AAAAAATGAATGTGCGGTGATTTATTTTTGAAATTCTTGAAATTATATCAAAAATTTAGAGTTTTGACGGAGAGACTTTTTACAGTCTCATAAATTAGACTTGCTTAAAAACCTATGGGCTTCAATAGTCACTTATTGTTGGAGTGATTTACACTTTCTCAGTGACGCCCATACCCATTATATTATACCCTGAATCTACGTAATGTATTTCGCCAGTTACTCCGTTAGCCAAGTTGCTTATTAAGTATAAAGCTGCCCCAGCTACATCTTGTTGTGTAGTATTACGTTTTAAAGGGGACGTTGATTCGTGCATTCTGAGCATTGATTTAAAATCACCAATACCACTTGCAGCTAGAGTTCTTATTGGCCCTGCTGAGATGGCATTGACTCTGATATTATTCTGTCCCATATCATAAGCTAAATATTTAACGCTAGTTTCTAGGGCAGATTTGGCTAGTCCCATTACATTATAGTTTGGAATTACTTTCTCCGCGCCGTAATACGTTAGGGTAATTATAGATCCACCGTTCGTCATTAATGGTTCTGCTCGCTTGGCAAGAGCTGTAAGGGAGTAGCATGAAATATTCATCGAATTTAAAAAATTTGGCAACGACGTGTCGATATATCTTCCTTTGAGTTCTTCTTTATCTGCAAAAGCTATTCCATGGATAAGAAAATCAAGTTTTCCCCACTTTTCTTTTGTAAATTCGAATAAGCTGTCCATTGATTGTTCATTAGTGACATCGCACTCATATATAAAATCGGCACCAATTTCTTTCGCTAGTGGGGATACTCTTTTTTCAAGCACTTCGCCTTGATAAGTTAATGCAATATCTGCTCCATGTGCCCTAGCAATTTGTGCTATAGCCCAAGAAATAGAAAGGTTATTTGCAACACCTGTAATAATACCTTTTTTACCAGTAAGCAATTTTGTTGAATCGATCGCCATAAAATACCTAATTAGTTGACTATACATGTGAATTTAATTTGTATATCATCGAAAATAATTTTGTACAAGCGGTTTAGTAATGATTTTAAAAAGAAAGCTATCATTTATTTCAGGGTTGATTTGCGGTCTTGCCTTTGCCCCTCTATATTTCTTCCCTGGTCTTTTGATGTTGTCTGTATTGTGCGCTCAGATATTTAAGAGTAGTACAATGCGTCAGGCTTTGTTTTTTGGATATATGTTTGGCTTTGGATTTTTTCTTGCGAGTCTATATTGGATTTCTTTTGGTGTAACGGTATATATAGAAGAGTTTTGGTGGGCAGTGCCTTTTGCTTTATTCGGGTTACCGGCATTTATGGCTATTTTTATTGCTCTTGTAGCTGCCGTTTCCTGGAGATTTAGATTGTCTTTTTTATATCACATAATATTTTGCATAATTTGGATCTTTGTTGAATGGCTAATTTCATGGATTTTCACTGGATTGCCTTGGGCTTTACTTGGATATGCTTTTTCTATTTCAGATATCCTTATTCAACCAGCTAGCATATTTGGAGTGCTGGGCTTGAGTTTTGCTGCGGTTTTTATAGGGTCGAGTTTTTATAGCAAAGGATTTTTAGTATCTAGAGTAATTATATCTGTAGTGATTTTAGCGATTTTTATTTCGTATGGATATTTACGTTTAGTAGATAATCCAACTGAGTATAGCGATATAAAGGTTCGTGTTGTTCAGCCATCTATTCCACAAATTGCCAAGTGGGATGCAAATGCTTTATGGAGTAATTTAGATAGGCAAATTGAAATGTCACGAAGAAAAGGTGAACCAGATATAATCATATGGTCGGAAGCCGCTTTAACAGTGCCATATTATTACAGGCCAATTTATAACAGACTAATGTCAATTTTTGCCGAAGAAGAACAAATATTGCTATCCGGGGGGGTTAACGATAATGGTTTATCTGGTGATGGCTACGAGATATATTCTTCATTAATTGCTTTGGATGGAACTGGGGAGCTACTATTTGATTACCATAAATCTCATTTGGTTCCATTTGGTGAATACATGCCATTAAAAAAATATCTACCAGTAAAAAAACTTACTCCTGGGGTCATTGATTACACTCCTGGTAACAGAGATGTAGTTTTTTTAAAAGAGTTAAATTTGCGCATCTGGCCACTAGTTTGCTATGAGTCTATCTTCTTTAATGAGGTAAGAATATCTAACACTGACGTTGATTTAATGATTAATATTACTAATGATGCGTGGTACGGAAACTCTTCTGGACCCTTTCAGCATTTTCAGATAAGCAGAATGAGAGCAGTAGAAAATGGATTGCCCCTTATTAGGGCAGGTAATAATGGTATATCTGCAATAATTGATCCGGTTGGCCGGGTGATCAGTAGCCTTAATCTAAATGTAGTAGATACAATTGATGGTTATATACCATATAAGCTAACTCTACCTACCGTGTTCTCTGATCGCGGAATTATAAGTTTAATAATAGAGGTATTTTTTGTGCTAATATTGCATGTCTTATGTTTCTTTTTATACTTTTTTTGGAAAGGAAAAAATAAAACGCTTGAATAATTCGACGGTAAATAGTAACTTGTGGGTGAAAGTTAATATTAAGGTTTTTTAGTACTGTTGTATCTATATGTATGAGCAATCTGAATCTAAAGGAAAGGCTGATAACATCGATAAGTTAGTTAGCAGACGTTTAAAAATGAGAAGAGTAATGCTGGGCATGAGCCAGCAGGACATAGGTAAGGCTGTGGATGTTAGTATTCAGCAAGTGCAAAAATACGAAAAAGCAACAAACAGAATATCAAGCGGAAAGTTATTTACAATAGCAAAATTTTTGAAAGTACCTATTACTTATTTTTATGAACATAGTGATGAAAGCGAAATAATTACTAATGTGTTTGCAGAAGATGATGCTAAATATGAAGCTGAAGATTCTAATGTGGTGACCGAAAAAGAAATAGTTAATCTGATTAAGGCTTTTAGTGAGATTAAAAGTTTGCAAAGTAGAAAAAAGATTACCGAACTAGTCAAAACAATGTCTTAGTTTTAGGCCAGCCTAAGTCGCTGCATCGGTATGGCAAGCGAGCTTTAGAGTTGGTTGTTGGTTGGTTGAAGCGAACCTTGCATGGCTAAATAAGTCTCTTGAGTAGCTCGACTTAAGGATTTCACAAGCAACGTAGCAAACCGAAATTGGACTTGGCTTATAATTTTAAGATACATGCGTATGATTAAGCCTTAAACACAGGCGACACAATTCAATCTCGAAGAAACTAAAGTGACTAGGGTGATCTCCAAAATAGTATAAAACGAAATTTGATTGTTGACTGTTTTGTAATAACCTGTTAATTGTGTATCATTACGGGTTGTTTATTCTCTAAAAAATCAAAGAAAATAACTAAATAATAAAATGAATATAGCGTTTAAGTTCAAACCTAATTTTCTACTTCTGGCAATTCTGCTGGCGGCGTAGCCGTTGCATATTTTCTATTACTAATTTTTATTGTGTTTTTTTGTGAGTGATATTTGTAATGTCGCTTAGAATATATTTTTATTAAAGGAAAATAAATATGAAAGTTGAAGAGAAAAATAAATTTGTTTCAATGTTGGTGTGGTTAAGTTTAACATTGTTTTACTGTTATCAGTACATACTAAGAATGTTACCTAATATCATTATGCCTGACATTATGAGTAAATATCAGATTGGTGCTGCCCAGTTCGGATCTTTTGCTGGTATATACTATATTGGATATATTGCAGTTCATATACCAATTGGCATACTCTTGGCTAGATTTGGTGGTAAAAAAATACTTCCTTTATGCATAGCATTAACTGCTAGTGGCCTTGTTCCTCTTGTTTATTTTGACTTTTGGGGAAGCGTAGTTATTGGCAGGGCGCTTACAGGTATTGGTTCTTCGGCGGCGATAGTCGGGGCATTGCAGATCTTTCGTATAATATATCCTGACAAATTTGCTAGGATGCTTGGCTTTACAGTGTCTGCTAGTTTAATTACTGTAGTATATGTTGGGACTCCACTTGCTAGTGTTATAAAATCAGTAGGTATTGACGCAACAATTAATATACTAATATGTTCAGGAATTGCTCTTGCGCTTATTACTTATATAATAATGCCAAAATCTGCCCAAGGAGTTTCTCATAGCGATATTTGGACTGATATTAAGGCAGTTATTTGTAATTATAAGCTACTATTCGCTAGTTTGTTCGCTGGGTTTATGGTTGGTCCGCTTGAAGGGTTTGCTGATGCGTGGGGTAGTGCCTTTATGATTGCAGTGTATGGTATTGAAAAGACAATAGCTGATTCCTTAACTTTATCTATATTATTTGGTATGTTTATAGGATGTATTATTCTGCCATATATTGCTGACAAAACCAGACTTTATCTTGGAGTAACTATAGCTTCTGGTACGGGAATGATTGTATGCTTTGTATATATCTTAAGTGGGAGTGCTAATGAAAAATCACTTTACTATATATGCTTAATTACAGGTATATTCTGTGCCTACCAAGTTGTTATCATTTCCAAGATTGCAACGTATGTTTCTGAAGAAAGAAGTGGGATGGCTGCAGCAGTTGCGAATATGATAATCATGACATTTGGTTGGGTTTTCCATAATGCTATTGGTATAAGTTTAGACAAATCATGGGATGGTGTTTTGGTTAATGGATTAAAATCATATAGCCCCGAAGCTTTTGTTACCAGTATTTCAATTATTCCAATAATGATATCGTTGGCTGTAGTTGGATTTACTGTGATGGGAATCAGTAATATTATTCATGCACGAATACAGCAAAAGGCAAGGAAACTATGAAAATTGGTATAATAACTCTAATAATAATTACTCTGTTGCCTCAAATAGTTGGGGCAACAAATAATATTCCAGGAAAAATGGATCAGCTAATAAAGCAAGCTGATCCAGACTTGAATATTGGTATAAAAATTACAAACTTAGATCAAGGGAAAGTTATTTTCGAAAAGAATGCTGATAGGTATTTTATTCCAGCCAGTACATTAAAGTTTGTTACTATTGTATCTGCTCTTGAGCATTTTGATAAAAATTACAATTTTGCTAGTGATTTATTGTATAAGAAACAAGATTATTACCTTGATATTCATGATCCAGATTTTGGAGTTGATGATCTTGAATATGTTGTTGTTGAGCTTGCCAAACATTCAGGCAAAAATATAAAAGGAAATATTTATATCGTAGATAATAAATTTTCCGTACCAGCAATTATAAGAGATAAAACAATTAGTGATTCTGTATATTGTTATGGTGCGCCAGTAACGCTGACTCATGTGAATAAGAACTGCAGCAAATTAGATGTGGCACCAGGAAATGTAGGTAGCAGTATTGAAATTAGTCCAAATAAAAATTTTCCCTATACCATAATTAATGAAGCCAAAACTATCGCTGAAAATGAGAATGATAGACTCCGTGTGAATATAGAGGATAACAAATATATTATCAAAGGTACTTTGAGTAAGTCTACAGGTCCAGTAACTATTGTAGCAGTTGCAAATGACAATCTATCCCAAGTTAAGTACTATTTAGAAAAGCAGCTTGCTAATAAGGGCATAGTATTAAAAGGCAAAATATTATTTTTTAGTGATAAAGTAAAAGATGCGCAAACAGTAGCTTCTTTACCAAAAAGTATTAAGGACCTTGCTGCTAAGGCCATGAAAAAATCTGATAATTTTATGACAGACTATTTTCTTGCAGAATTTGCTTCTGAGCTGGATATTACTGAGTGGGACTGGGCTGCAGCTAAATTGAAAGAGGTCGTTGCTAAGAAATTTAATGTTGACTTAACAAAATCAGATTTAAGAGATGGTTCTGGTATTTCAAGGCAAAATTTGCTGACTGTGAATCAATTTGATAGCTTGTTGAAAGCAGTGGCTAAAAGTAACAATTTTGAATTGGTAAAATCGATTCTTGCTGGTCCAAGTGATGATTCTACCTTGCATGAACGTTTTGAGAATTATGATATTTATGCTAAGACTGGTTCTTTAACAGGGGTCTCTGCCTTAGTAGGTTATTTCTATGATTCTAAAAAAGAGCTTTATAGCTTCGTAATTATGGCAAATAATTTTTATCAGAATCGTCAACGCTATCATAAATTAGAAGAAGACATTATCAAATTAGTGAGTAAGTGAATAGAACTCTAGATATAAGAATCAAAGCGCCAGGTTATTGCTTAAAATGGCGCTTCTTAAAGTTTTTGAAGCTCTTATAAATCCTAGTTATCTTGTATATCACCAAATAACTCGGGCGTATCATCTACTATCGGGCTGTGTAGAATCTCTGACAATTCGTAAGAAGTCCCAAATGAATCTTTAATTTGAACATTTTCTGCTAGAACATTCTTTTGATGGAAGTACTTAACAACTAGCTTTAACTGTTTTAAGGTTGGCTGATAATGACCACTATTATTGCTAATAAAGGTAATTTTCCCATCTACTATATTCAAATGCCCACCGCAAGCTACTGGTTTGCCATAACCATATAGTTCTTTTGCAGGCTTGCTTTTTAAGAAAAAGCTATGATGTAGTCCATCGAAATGGCCGTTAAAATCATTTTGAACATATAATGTCCCATTTTTGCTTATAACATAAATTGAATCATTTTGTTCGTTAAAAGTTGCCAACTTTTCTTCTCCATAAGTAAAATAAAACTTACCATCTTTTATACTAGTTTTGCTTTTTTCCTGAATGTCTGATGTGTTCATAAGTTCAAAACCTTGTGTTGTCTCATTTTGAGCTTGTGGTTGAGAACAAACTATAAATTCACCATGCTTAAACTTGAATGGAATAGAATTTTTTTGGAAATATTCTATATTTTCTTTTTGCGTACCATATTTTTTTATTGCTAAAAAAATATCTTTGGCATGGTCTTTAATAAAGTAGGATACAATTAAAGTGTCGTTTTCTTCCTTTGCCTTTTTGAATAAGTCATATGAATTTTTAGATGAAATTTTTTCAATAAATTCTTTTGTTGATTTATCGTGTTTCACAACAAAATCAACTACGTGTGGTTGCCCAGCATACATTTTGGGGATTGATTTTGGATCAAGCGTAGCACCGGAAGAGATAAAATACTCAGCTATTTCCGGCTTGTTTTGATAAAGAGCACATAGCAAAGGTGTCGTAGGGTCTGTCCATCTAAGTGTGTAAATTCCTTATAGGTTATATAATCAATTAATATAACTAAGAGGAATAAAATATGACTAAAAACACTATCAATAATAAGAATAATGAAGCTATATCCGCAGCGATAGATTTACTGGTAAGTAAAGAAGTAGATCTATCGAATGTTTTAAGCAAAGGCGGGTTATTGAAACAACTAACAAAACGTCTTGTGGAAAAAGCTTTACAGGCAGAGATGAATAATCATCTAGGTTATGACAGATACGATCGTATTATCACTTCTAATAACGCCCGTAACGGTGTATCTCAAAAGAATCTAATCACTGATAATGGCCTTATTACAATAGACGTTCCAAGGGATAGAGATGCTGAGTTTGAACCTGCAATCATTCCCAAAAGAAAAACAAGAATTGAAGGTTTAGATCAAAAAATTCTATCCTTATACGCCAAAGGAATGAGTCTATCAGATATTAAACTTCAGATTCAGGAACTATACGGGGCTGACATTAGCGAAAGCCTTGTTAGTAGAATTACTGATGATGTCATGGACGATGTTAAAGCTTGGCAAGGCAGGCC